>JABRVX010000004.1 GCA_039961735.1 Fimbriimonadia bacterium | reverse complement strand
CTTCGACAGGCTCAGCATGACGTTTGCTTCGACAGGCTCAGCATGACGTTTGCTTCGACAGGCTCAGCATGACGTTTGCTTCGACAGGCTCAGCATGACGATCTCAGAGAGCCGTGGGAGAGGCTGGTCACTACTCGTGCACAGGCCGGCATGAACTTCGGGGCACAACACGAGGGTGCCATGGTTGCTCACGGCACCAAGTGGGAGTAGGCTTTAGCCGGTATGCGTTGGCGTGGGATGCCTGGGCCCTTGTATTCTAGCTCGAGTACCATCGCACCTCCCGCCTGGACGTAGCCGATGGTGATCGAGTGCCGGCCCGCGCGAAGTGTGATGCTCCCGGTCGCAGTGCGAGCTGGGTGCAGACCGTCGTTGTTGACCAACAGGCGATCGCCGAACCATAGCACGCCACCGTCGTCCGATGTTAGGTAGAAGGTGTACACGCCGTCTTCGGGCACTGTCAGGTACCCATCGAACGAGAGAAAGAAGTCATGGTCGCGCTTGGCAAAGCTGAGGTCTACGTCCGGTACGATGCCGTGCGCGAGCGGGGTCTCGCTGCTCACTGAGGGAACACTGGTCCACTGCCCTTCATAGTAGGAGACCTGAAGGCCCGGTGCGTCCCGCGCCCCGGCGTCCGGATCCCGAAGCGTCTCCTTGCGGAAGGTCCTAACAGCCGTAGGCGACACCCGTCCTGACGGTGTGTCTGTCACTGCCGCAACGGTCGTGGTTTCCGTAATGACGATCGGCTCGCGGTATCTCGAGGCGTCGGGGAGAACGGAATCACTCTGGAGCGAGTAGCGGATCGTCCCACCGTGAACGCTAGGTTCTATCTCGACTGCGATCGAGTCCGTGAACACCTCGTCGTCCGTGAGGAAACGCGGCGGCTCTAGGTAGTACTTAACTCCCATCCGGTCCAGGCGATGGTAGTGGGCTCCCATTCGAGTGGTGAAGTCTTGCCAGTCCTTCAACTCCTTCGGCGACCAGAACACCTCCGCCAATGCACTCAGGCGAGGGTACACGCGCTCGTCCACTGCCTCTTGGGGAGCGTGCTCTGTCCAAATGTTGCCCTCGCCGCCCAATACATGCTTCGCCTCCTCGGGGGTTAGATCCGGCGGGATAGGTTCGAAGGAGTAAGCCTGTTGGAGGCTGGTCCTGTCATGTCCGTAGTCCAGGTAGCAGTGGGTGGTGGGCGAAACGATCACGTCGTGGCCTGCCTTCGCGGCGGCCACCGCGCCTTCCATGCCTCGCCACGATTGTACGGTGGCGTTGGGTGCGAGGCCGCCTTCCAGGATCTCGTCCCAGCCTATCAACTTACGGTTCAGCCCAGCCAGCATTCGCTCGGCGCGGCGGATGAAGTAGCTTTGCAGCTCGTGCTCGTCCTTCAGCCCCTCATTGCGCATACGCTCCTGGCACTTAGGGCACTTCTGCCACCGAGTTTTCGGCACCTCGTCCCCTCCGATGTGCACGTAGGGAGCAGGGAAGATCTGCACCACCTCTCTCAGCACGTTCTCCAAGAATTCAAACACCTGGTCGTTGCCCGCGCAATAGACATCTGCGAACACACCCCACTGTGTCGGTACCACGAATGGACCGCCCGTGCACGACAGTTCCGGGTAACACGCCAACGCAGCCATCGAGTGGCCGGGCATCTCGATCTCCGGCACTACCATGACATGTCGCTGCGCGGCATACTCGACAATCTCCCGCACCTCGCGCTGGGTGTAGAAGCCCTCGTGTCGGTTCGCACCGTCTCCCCGCCATGCGCCTATTCGAGTGAGCTCGGGATACCGCTCGATCTCGATGCGCCAGCCCTGGTCTTCGGTCAGGTGCCAATGGAATACGTTCAGCTTGTGTAGCGCGAGTAGGTCTATGTATCGCTTGACGTAGTCCTTCGTCATGAAGTGGCGACAGCAGTCGAGGAGGCTGCCACGCCATTGGAAACGCGGCTTGTCCCAGATTCGGCTGCACGGCAGCGTGCGACCGTCGGATGCGAGCAGCATCTGTCGAATGGTCTGCGTGCCCCAAAACAGCCCCGTGGCGGACGGTGCGCGAAGGAGAACGCGGTCGGGCTCAATGATCATCTCGTAGCCCTCGTCGCCGAGAGAGGGATCGGCACCATGCGTGGTGAGCAAAATGTTGCGCGCAGGCGGTTCGGTGTCCGAAGTCGCCCGGAGGGACACCTTCGCGCCTGCGGAGGCTAGGTACTCCTGAAGCCGCTTGGCAACGTTCAGCAGATCACCGTCTCCGGGACTGAAGAACAGCGTTACCCCATCGGCCAGCGGGAAGGTTCCTCCAGAGGACTCCAGGCGCACGGGTTTCGGCACGATCATGAGGGGGTCTACCTCCGGGAGTGCCTCAGCAGAGCATGAGGCGAGGATGGCGACGACGATTGGTAGCATACGGATACGGTTCGTTTCTGAGCCGCTGTTACCTGCTTCCTGTCTCGGTCCGCTGCTGGCTTCGGGGCAAGTGCGAAGGTCGCCTGCGGGCAACCGCAGGCGACCTCAACCTCAGCTCACACTCGGAGTGCAGCCGTCAGGCTACTTCCAGAGTAGAGCGTTCACCATCTCGACGAGCAGGCACCCGACGGGCTCCTCATCGCTGTCAATCAGGTAGTCGCGGAACCACAGCACGTTGTAGTTACCGTCGGTATCCTTGGCGAGGAACCTCGGGAAGTCCACGGCGCAGTGGGCGACGACCGTCTCGAACTGGACGAGTGCTTCGAGGTCATCCTGAATGTCCAGTGCCTCGTACAGGGCATCTCGGCACTCCTCGCTGATCTTCGGCTTTTGGGTTGCCCCGACCGCGACCGTCGAGAAGTACTCGATCAAGCACTTGATTTGCTCACGATCCGAGACCTTGATCTCGAACTCGATGACGGCGTACTGCGGTGGACCAGGCCGACCCTGGTCGTCCAGCACCACGTACACCACCGTGAGCTCGTATCGAGTCTGCGGAGGCGAGAACAGAAGCGCTCGGTTGCCCAGACACGGTCCGTCCGGCGGAAGCTGGAACGCCACGTTGCAGATCGGGTCGTCGATCTTCTGGTTGTTCGCGAACTTCAGACCGGTGTCGAAGTTCGTGTTCAGACCAGAGCCGGGTCCCGTAACGAAGGCGGTGCACTTCCACGACGGCGTGACCTTCTTGATACGCACGGCCTGGATGATCAACCGGTCGTTGATGTCCACACCGTTAGCAATCAAGATGTCCCGGAGCGTGATATCGTCAATGTTGAGTACCTGCGGCCGGAACACACGGACGGGCAGACCCGTGAACGGGTCATCCACATAAGGACCGCAGGTGATGTTCAGGATTCCAGCCTCGGCCGTCTGCACGCTGTGCGTGGCGGTGCCGGTGCTGCCGTTGTAGTTGTCGGTTCCGCTGTAGACAGCGGTCAACGCCTTGACGCCTGCCGAGTCGAACGTGTGCACGTACTCGGCAACGCCTGCGACCACCGGAACCGGGGCGCCGACGTCGGTGCCGTCCACGTTGAACTGCACCGTGCCGCCGTCCGGTGTCGGAGTGACCGTCGCCTTAAGCGTTACTGGCTGTCCGACCAGCGATGGATTCGGTGTCGAGGTCAGAACGGTCGTAGTGTCGGCTTTGTTGACCTGAAGCGTGGTCTCACCAGCGCTGGCCTCGTACCCTGCGGTACCACTGTACTCGGCCCGAATGACACGCGGGCCTGGGGTCGCATAGGTCTGTTGCAGCGTCGCCTTGCCGGCCACCACGCTCACCGGGGCGCCGACGTTGCTGCCATCCACCTTGAACTGCACGGTACCACCGTCAGGCGTCGGGCTGATGGTCGCCGTGAAGGTCACCTGCTGGCCCACCTGCGCCGGGTTCGGTGCCGCAACAACCGTCGTGGTGGTCGGTGTTTTCTGAACCGTGTGGTCGGTCGAGCCGGCGCTAGTATCGAAGTTGGATGTGCCGCTGTACTCGGCACTGACGACTTGCACGCCAACGGCCGGGAATGCGTAGGTCGTCTGCGCCTGGCCGCCAACCACACTGACCGGCCCACCGATGTTGACGCCGTTCACCTTGAACTGCACCGTTCCGCCGTCCGGCGTCGGGCTCACCGTAGCGGTGATCTGCACGTTCTGGCCGACTTGGGACGGGTTCGGTGAGGTAGAGACCACGGTGCCTGTCGCGGTCTTGTTGACCAAGAGGCTGGTAGTCCCGGTGCTCGCGGCGTAGTTCGTCGTTCCGCTGTACTCGGCAGTGATCGTGCGGTTGCCGGCATTGTTGAACTGCTGCGTCAACTGCGCCTGGCCGCCAACCACACTGACCGGGGCACCAATGTTGACGCCGTTGTCCTTGAACTGAACGGTGCCGCCGTCCGGCGTCGGCGTGATGGTTGCCGTGAGCGTCGAGGTGCTCCCGCGATCGATCGGGTTCGGGTTCGCGACCACTGACGTGCTGGTAGGCGTCTTGTTGACCACCAGCGTAGTCTGACCCGTACTCGGGTTGTAATTGGCGGTCCCGCTGTACTCGGCGGTGATGGTTCGATTGCCCGCAGTGTTGAACGTCCCGACCGTCTGCGCCTGTCCGCTCACGACTGCTACGGGCGCCCCGATGTTGACACCGTTTTCCTTGAACTGAACGGTGCCGCCGTCGGGTGTCGGCGTGATGGTTGCGGTCAGCGTGGAGTTGCTTCCGCGATCCACCGGGTTCGGGTTGGCGCTGACCGCGGTACTGGTGTTAGCCTTGTTGACGACCAGCGTGGTACTGCCGGTGCTCGGGTTGAAGTTCGAGGTCCCGCTGAACACGGCTTCGATGTTTCGGCTTCCGGCGGTGGTGTACGTCTTGTTGGTAGATGCCTGGCCGCCTACCACCGGGACGGGTGCCCCGAGGTCGGCTCCGTCTTCCTTGAACTGCACGGTCCCGCCATCAGGTGTCGGTGACACGGTCGCCGTGAAGGTGACATTCTGTCCGACTACGGAGGGGTTAGGCACGGCGACGACGCTAGTCGTCGTGTCCGTCGGCCCGCCGCCTCCTGTGACCTGGATGTAGTTGTCGGTGATGTCTACCGACGCGCCTACATAGTCCAGGATGCGTGTGGAGAGGCCGGTTCCAGTGTCGCGACCGTCGAATCCCCAGTTGAGAATCTCGCCTGGCGTCGCACCCGGCGCTATGGTGAACGTAAAGAGCGTCTTATTGAAGTTATATGAAGCCGTTCGCGTGCCCTGTACCCCGATCAGTGCATAGCAGACTTTGTTCGCGACGAACGGGTAATCGGTGTTGCTCGGGTCTACGGCGTTGTCATACGCCTCGCCGTAGTCCGGCTGCCAGAAGATCCTGACCGGATACCATGACGGCGGCGTGAAGACGGAGTTCACGTCTGTCGCCCATCGGTTGGCATCTGCGTCGCTCATCACCGTCTTGCCATCCAAGATGAGCGTGATTTGCATGACGCCCCACTTCTCGGTCTGCCCGGTCTGATCGTCCGCCATGAAGTAGTACTTGATGGCGATCTGATCTCCGGGGTCGCAGAGCAGGGCTCCGGCATTGGATGTGCCTTTGGTTAGGTTCTCGAACCACAATCGCGCGACATATCCCGCATGACCAGACGACGCGAGAAGCGTCGCTCCGACCGTGGCCAGCGCCACTAAGGTCGTGCGGAGACCGCGCGTGCTAAGCGCAAAATTCACGATG
Source organism: Fimbriimonadia bacterium (assembly GCA_039961735.1). NCBI lineage: Bacteria > Bacillati > Armatimonadota > Fimbriimonadia > Fimbriimonadia bacterium. The sequence continues at coordinate 167,019 of JABRVX010000004.1, read as the reverse complement.
GTCCTCCCTTCTATCGCAACGGCGCGGCCCCATGGTGCCGCATCTAGCACTCGATAGAAACACTAAGATAAATTCCCAAGCGAATGTGACAGGGCTCGGGCAACGCCAACATTATACAATAGATGTGGCCGTCAAACAGTCCGAAATCCAGGAGTTATCGGTTCTCTACCGTATTGTCGCCAGACCCCAGTATCCGTTCGGCGGACTTTCGCACGTTCCTGCTCCCGTCCAGGCGCAAACGGCCACGCAAATCGGGCCTACGATTGCGACTGTGAGCCGGCCACCCAAATCCTGGTTCATTCACAGGCAGACGGCTTGCCCAGGAGGTCCCGTCATGCCCGGTCGCGCGGTGACCCGAGCCAGGGGTTTGGAGTAGGATTCGTAAAGGGGGTACAGGATGGTGGACCGGCAGGACTTGCCGAATCGTGAAAGCTTGGCATTTGTCGAGGAACGTTACAACGATTACCTTCGCGACCCGTCCTCGGTGAGCGAGGCCTGGCGTGCCTACTTTGCGCATCTGACCAATGGTGCCGGCGCCCCGCCTAGGGGGCCATCGTTCAAGCCTCGCAGCATCTTCAACCCCGCTGGCGCTGCTGTCGGGGTCGAAGTGCCCTGTCCGGATGACGCCGCCGCATTCCAACTCCGCGTGGACAAACTCGTCCGCAACTTCCGGGTCCGTGGCCACATCCTAGCGCAGATCAATCCTCTAGGGACACGCTCGGAGCGAGTACCCGAAATCGAACCGGAGTATTACGGCCTCACCGAGGCGGACATGGACCGTCCTTGCTCCGTCGAGACGATCCGCACGTCGGAGATGCTCACGCTCCGGCAGGTGTTGGACCGACTGCACGACACCTATTGCCGTTCCATCGGTGTGCAGTTTATGCACATAGACAACCTCCAGGTTCGCGAGTGGCTCCAATCGCGAATGGAGTCCACGGGCAACCGGCTCGAGCTATCGAGAGAGGAGCAGATTCGCATCCTCACCCGGCTCTCCGACGCCGTGATCTTCGAGGAGTTCATCCAGAAGAAGTACCTCGGCGCAAAGAGTTTCTCGCTGGAAGGCACGGAGACGCTGATCCCGCTGCTGGACTTGGCCATAGAAAAGGCCGCGGAGCAAGGCATCGTCGAGATCATGATGGGCATGGCCCACCGCGGTCGTCTGAACGTCTTGGCGAACATCTTGGGCAAGGCGCCTCAAGATATCTTCCGCGAGTTCGAGGACGTGGATGCTCAGCTCTACGTGGGCCGCGGCGACGTGAAGTACCACAAGGGATACTCGGGCCGTTGGCGTGCTGCGAACGGGCGTGATGTTCTCCTTTCCCTTTGCTTCAACCCAAGTCATCTGGAGTTCGTGAACCCGGTCGCCGTGGGCCGTATGAGGGCGAAGATGGACCGCACGAACGACCATGCCCGCGAAAAGGGCATGGTGCTGCTGGTTCACGGCGATGCGGCGTTCGCCGGTGAGGGCATCGTACAAGAGACACTCAACCTGAGCGAGCTCGCTGGGTATACGGTGGGCGGCGTCCTTCACATCATAGTGAACAATCAGATCGGTTTCACGACTGGCCCCGAGCAAGGCCGCTCTTCGTACTATGCGACGGATGTCGCCAAGATGCTGCAAAGCCCCATCTTTCACGTGAACGGCGAAGATCCAGAGGCCGTCGCTCAAGTGGTGCGACTTGCGATGGACTTCCGCAGGGAGTTCCGCAGGGATGTGGTGATCGACATGTACGGCTACCGGAGGCTGGGACACAACGAAGGTGACGAGCCTTCCTTCACACAACCCCTGCTATACGACGCCATCGCCAAACGCAAGTCGGTACGCGAGGGCTACCTGGAGCACCTGCTCGCCCTCGGCGAGGTGACACGCGAAGAAGCCGACCGCATAGTCGCCAAGAGCCGAGAACGATTGGAATCGCATCTATCGGTGGCTCGCAGCGACGACTACCTCTTCCGCGATGAGCCGTTCACCGGGATTTGGAAGGGCTATGTCGGCGGTCGCGATTCCGACGTTCCGGACGCCGACACGGCAGTTCCGGCTGAACGGCTATCACAGGTCCTGAAGTCGCTAACACGGTTGCCCGCCGGGTTTACACCCCACCCGAAGATCGCGCGTCGATTGGAACTTCAGAGGCAGATGGCGGAGGGAAAGAAGCCGCTCGACTGGGCTACTGCCGAGGCGTTGGCCTTCGCCACCCTCGCGCTCGAAGGAACCCGAATCCGGATGTCCGGACAGGATTCCGAGCGTGGCACGTTCAGCCAGAGGCATGCCGTACTCCACGACGTGAAGACGGGCGAAACCTACATGCCTCTCGCACACCTCTCCAAAGACCAGGCACCGGTCGAAATCCACAATAGCCCGCTCTCCGAGGCCGGTGTTCTCGGCTTCGAGTACGGGTATAGCCTCAGCTATCCCGAGGCTCTGGTTATCTGGGAGGCACAGTTCGGAGACTTCGTCAACGCGGCACAGGTGATGGTGGACCAGTTCGTCGCTTCGGCGGAGAACAAGTGGAGGAGATTGAGCGGACTCACGCTGCTGCTGCCGCACGGACAGGAAGGACAAGGGCCCGAGCATTCGAGCGCACGGCTGGAGAGGTTCCTTCAGCTCGCGGCCGAAGACAACATACAGGTAGTTCAGCCAAGCACTCCCGCGCAGTATTTCCACCTACTACGACGCCAGGTTCTGCGGCCCATTCGAAAGCCGCTAGTAGTGATGACCCCCAAGAGCCTGCTTCGGCATCCCAAGGTAGCGTCTTCGCTGGAGGATTGTGCGTCCGGCACTTTCCGCCGGGTGCTCCCGGAGCCGGTCACGGGCGGCAGCGCCAAGCCGCCCCGAGTTCTTCTGTGTAGCGGTAAGGTGTACTACGAACTTGCCGAGCTGCGAGAGACGCACGCTCGCGACGACGTGGTGATCATCCGGCTGGAGCAGTTCTATCCACTGCCGGACGAACAGCTCTATGAGGTGCTCAGTGCTTTCGAGGACGGTACGTCTGTCTTCTGGGTTCAAGAGGAGCCGGAGAACCAGGGTGCTTGGCGATTCCTGAGGGCCGCTCTGGGAGACAGATTGTGCGGCAGGTTGCCCTTCGGCTGCGTCAGCAGACCCGCCTCGGCAAGCCCTGCGACCGGTTCGGGGAGCAGCCACAAGCTGGAACAGAGTATGGTGCTGGTGGAGGCGCTGGGCGATGAGTAGTATGGGGACCCCCGAGGCCTGTCATGCTGAGCCTGTCGAAGCATGACGTCGGGGCCTCGAGTCGTGGTACTCCATGAAGGGAACACGCGGCTTGCGCAGTCATGCTTCGACAGGCTCAGCATGACGATTGTGGCATGGCGGTTGTGGCTGGCGGTTGGGGCGTGGCGGTTGTGGCATGATTGTTGGAGGCGGGCGTGCTCTGCCCGGCTGGTGCCACAATCGAGTCCTGGCAACAACCCAAAGGAGTCGATATGTCGGTTGAACTAGTGGTTCCGGAGGTCGGCGAGTCGATCACCGAGGTGACAATCGCCAAGTGGTTGCGAGCCGAAGGCGAGATGGTGCAGAAGGACGAGGCAGTAGTCGAGCTCGAAACGGACAAGGCCACGCTGGAGTTGCCCGCGCCGGTGTCGGGTCGCGTGGCAAAGCACGCGAAGGCCCCCGGCGAGACCGCCGCCGTGGGAGAGACCATCGGTGTAATAGAAGAAGCGGCCGTTGAGGTGGGCGACGGCAAGCCGAAGAAAGGCGGCAAGCAGCCGAAGGCACCCGAGCCCATCGCATCCGTGGTCGAGGAGAAGAAGCCGGAGCCATCCAAGCCAACCCCCGTGGCTCCCACGCAAGAGCTTGCCGGCCGGCTCGAGGAAGTCGTGCCGATGACGCCTATCCGTCGCAGGATTGCTGAGCGGCTCGTCGAGTCCCAGCACACGGCCGCACTTCTCACTACCTTCAACGAGGTGGACATGTCGGCGGTGATGGCCCTTCGCGCGCGCTATCGGGAGACCTTCGAAAAGAAGCATGGCGTGCGCCTCGGCATCATGTCCTTCTTCGTGAAGGGCGCCATCGAGGCGCTGAAGCTGTTCCCGCAGCTCAACGCGGAGATCCGCGGGACCGACATCGTGTACAAGAACTACTACGACATCGGCATTGCGGTGAGCAGTGGCAAGGGGCTGGTCGTGCCGGTCATCCGCGGCGCGGAGAGGCTCAGCTTTGCGGAGACGGAGAAGGTGATCGAGGACTTCGCGCTGCGCGCGCGCGAGAACCGCATCGAGCTGGAGGAGCTGGAGGGCGGCACCTTCACCATCAGCAACGGCGGCGTGTTCGGCTCGCTCATGTCCACGCCGATTGTCAACCCTCCGCAAGTGGGTGTGCTTGGAATGCACGCGATCCAGGACCGACCGGTCGCACGCGATGGCCAAGTGGTGATCCGCCCGATGATGTACGTCGCACTGACGTACGACCACCGAATCGTGGACGGCCGCGAAGCGGTGACCTTTCTGCGCCGTATCAAAGAGTGCGTAGAGGACCCGACCCGCATCCTAGTCGAGGTCTGACCGCGCTGTCTTTGTCTCGGCAATGAACCAATCTGGCGTGACGGCAGAGTTACGTCTGCGAGTCGAGGTTCTGCAGGAGCAAGTTGAGGTCGCGGAGGTCCACCGCGCCGTCGCCGTTCAGGTCATAGCGCAGGTCGCCTTTGCCGATCTGCTTCACCAGCGCGTCAACGTCGAGCTGGTCCAGCTTACCGTCGCCGTTCAGGTCCAGACGCTGTCGCAGTTCCTTGTCGCCGACCACTGGCTTCCCCACGTCCACGGTGGGCGACAGTTCGGCAGCGAACACGCCCGCCACCCCGCCAGCTCCGAGGTTCCGCGCGCCACTGAGGAACGCGCACACCTTCCCGGTCGCGTCCGTCACCGGGGATGCACACTTGCCGCCCGCGCGCACACCCGCCGGAGTCGCGGACACGCATCGGGTGGTCTTGTCGGCACGGGAGTAGCAAAAGACGTTCGCAGCCCGAGCCCCGCCGGTCCCTGGCAGCGCTGATGAGGACGACAGGAAGAACACACGGTTGCCGTCCCCCGATATCGCCACGCTGTTAGGTTCTACGCCCTCGGGCATAGTGGTGAACCGCTCGGTCTTCTTGGAACGAAGGTCCCGAACGAACACATCCGGCGCCTTGTTGGAGTCTCCGCTGACCAGTGCGTCGTCTGCGCTGACAAAGGCGACAACGGAGCCGTCGTCCGAGATGGCAGCGGCGTTGCAGTCCTTTCTCGCGGGCTTTCCGTCTGCACCGAGGGACACCATCTCGATGCTCCTGCGCTCTCGGTCATAGCGGTAGGCTTGGCGAAGACCGTTGCCCGGCGCCCCATGCAGGTCCTTCGCGTCGCTGAGGAACAGAACGTATCTGCCGTCGGGAGTGATCCCGGCTACTACACTGGACGCCCCGCCGGGAGCGCCGCTTTCTGCCAACGAGATGGCCGAGACGCTGCTCGAGGACCGATCTAGCAGCCACACCTGCGTTCGCCCAGGAGGGTCCTGTGACGTGGAAGGAGCAGTCATGGCAACGAACCTCGCATCTGCGCTCACTGCGATCTCTCCGGAGCACGGACCCATGGGCCCAGGCTCATTGAGCGCGATGGGTGTCGTGGTCTTGGCGGCGCGATCGTACAGAAACACCTCGCCGGATGCCGTTACGATCGCGATGTGGCGACCGTCTGGGTCCAGCGCCAGCCCCTTCACGTCGGGTCCCAGGCTCGGTGAAGTAGCCGCCACCAGGCGGCCGTCGGCACGAGTGTAAACGTATACGCCGGCAGCCCCCTTCGCTTCTGCACCCAGGTTGACCGCTTTCGACGCGAATGCGACAATGCTGCCATCCCGGCTGATCGCCACAGCCGTAACCGGCGCACTCAACGGCTTACCGTCCGAGGTTCGCGACACGAGCGTAACACTGTTCGCGTCTGCCCAGCCGACAGCGGCTCCGACGAAAACAGCCACGGCAGAAGCCACTCGATACAGTCCGATGAACCGCTTCATAGCCCATCTCCTCTCTCTCAAAGGCGAATCCGCAACACCTACAGAGGATACTAGAGAACGAGCGGCGGGCGCACGTGGGTTGCCGGGTCTGAGACAGCGAGTGCTTCGGCAAGGGACCGCGAGACCTATGCCCTCGCTATCGCCCGCGAAGGATCGGCACAGCAACGTTGATCATCGGCAGCGACACCGTCGCCACGTTGCTGCCCGCGCCGCAGTTGCTGATTCGATAGGTGAAAGAGTCTCCTCGCAGCGTGTTAGATCGGTAAGTGAACGAGCCATCGGGATGGAGCTCGAACTCTGCAGCGTACCGGGGTGCAGACACGAGCTCCACGCTCTGACCGTAACCCTTCATGACGGTGTCGTTCTTCAGCACCCCATTGTCGGCCGAGACGATGAGAGTAGACCCGAGCGAGATGAAGTACCTGTCGTCGCGGGCGACCGGTTCCTCGTAGGGTACGAAGTTCAGAAGGAGGTCGTCCCCCAGCCCTAGGGTGACCGGGATCACCAAGTTACCCGTCGGCCCAGAGGGCACGCAACCCGCGAATCTCACGTCGTGACTGACGCGGTCTTCCAGGCGCACCGCGAAGGCATGGCCAGCCGCCAGCCCTAGACGCTGGATGGTTGCGACTGTGGGGCTCTGGGCCTGCAACCTGAGCGAGCTAGGCCCGAGATACGTCACGTCCAGGTGCGGGCCGGCGACCACTTCCACGCTCCACACCGACGAGTTCCACTCGGGTGTGTTCTGGAGCATGCCCCCGAGTACCAGGCCGTTGAACGCAACCCTCTCGATGCCCGGCACCAACGGGAGCCCTTCCGAGTCGAAGGCATCGCGCCACGATGCACCGGAGTAGAACTCGGCCGCTCGCCTCGCCCCTTCGTCCGTCCCGTCGGTGATGGCATAGAAGGCTCTCCACCGAAGCTCGGGCGGCACCGCTTCGCCCTGAAGCAGGTTCACTCTGAGCACGTTTCGGCTCGTCTCCTGTGTCATGAGGGTGCCGTTGTGCGAATAGTTGCTGGCAAACTCCCCGAGTGTGATGGTCGGCGCAGCTCCCGTGAAGTCCTGCATCTCGCCGTGGAGCGGGATGATGCAGATACCGGTCCCGGGCATCGTGGATGAGGGCGGGTAGAAGTTGTGGATGTACCGAACGTCCGCCAATGGTATCGGGTCGGGGCGTGCAATCACGCCATCGTACAGGGTGAGAACTGCGCCCGACAAGTCACGCACTTGCGAAACCATGCCCTTGTTCAGCACGAAGGGCATGTATGCGTCCGCGCTCGAAGGGCCAGTGCCGTTGCGCGATATGGTCCTCTCGTCCCGCAGCACGCGTCGGAAGAACGATACCTTGGCAGTGCTCGTGAAGGGTCCCCCAGTGACGACGCCATTCGTAACAAGCGCATTGAAACGTGGGTCGAGCGGGCGTGTGTCATAGTTGCCGATGTCCGAGAGGTCCCACGGACTCTGCACGATCTCCAGCACGTCCGGCGTTTCGGACCGAGTGGTCGCGAGAACCGATCCCCCCGAGACGAGACGGAAGTCGAACCCGGGCAGATCGGCTTGTGTCGTACCCCCTCGGTAGTTGATGAGGGGCCGGTAGAATCGGTCCATGATGCGGGTCGGGTGTACGCCGACGTAATCGAACACAGCCGGCCCGCTGCCGACCCTGCGCGAGCCTAATATGCCGGAGCTGTAGTAATCCGTATTGACCAGTAGATGCTTGCGGTTCCAGAACCACCGCGCAAGCCCCGTCTCCGTATGGGAGGGCATGTCCGGCACACCTTGCAGCAGCGCCAGTGATATGGTCGAGAGGTAGATGCCCGCAGCGGTGAGCTTGTTCAGATTGACATACTCCGAGATGATCTCATAGCTTCGCGAGCGAGTCTCGAGAGGCTCGATAGGTAGAGCTCCGTCCTCTTCGTCCCCGTCCCAAGTATCCATGTAGTGACGGTGCTCGATGTAGTTCTCTAGGATCGCACGGGCAGTCTTTGCGTCGTCAGGGAAGCGATTGAGCGTTGCACCCTTGATCATGCCGAGCAGTCCCTTAGCTGCCCACTCGATGTACTGACAGGAATGTCCCCTCGCCACGCCCCAGACGCTATCTATGTTCGAGAGGCCGCATAGCGCGTACGTTCCCAACACGGCCTGCTGCCACGCCTGGTAGCGTTCTCTCTGCGTACTGCTGAACGCCTCGCCACCTGCGGCCAGCATAGAGTCGTAGAAGGAGAGCGCGTAGAGGTTGTGCCAGTACTCCTGCATCCCCCAGTTGAACACCGTCTGGTCGTCGGGCTTCTTCTCGTACCGGTGTTTGAAGTCCGGTGTCATCGTTGCGTCAATCCCGCCGGTGTCGAACAGGTCGAGATGCAGTTTCAGAGCATTCGTGTAGTGGCGCGGGTACCAATAGTCGCCGCGGATGCGGTGTAGCCAATAGGCAATGGCTGGTGCCCAGATATACTTCTCGGAGTGCCCGTTCAGGTTGTAGCCGCTCCAATAGATGAATGGGGCTTGGTTGTAGATCTTGCTGCGCGTAACGATGTCCAGGGGAAGATACAGGTAGCAGACTGCCACCGCCTCCATGATGGACGTTGAGAAGAGCGGGTGCTCGTAGGTGTTGCTCCCGTCGAAGGTGACGTACCAGGTAATGCCTACCTGCGGCGGAGTTGCCATCAGGTTTTCGCAGATTCGCTGCGCGCGAACGATTTCCGTCGGGGTCGCACGGCCGTACAGGTGCTTGACGGCTATGGCCATCGCATAATGCGCGCTCGGCATCGTTAGTGGCCGGTATGTACCGGAGTACAGTGCGATGTCCCATATCTGCGGTCGCACGCCTGGGCCGGGAGTTGCTGTCGTGTCGATCGTGAGGCGCCAATACCGTCCGGTGATCCCCTGGGAGCGCCAGAAGCGAACCACCGCATAGTGGTTAGTATCCGCCTGTCCGACGAACCGCTCGTGTGTCACTGGAGCCCACGTGGAGCCGTCTTCCGAGCATTCGAGTGTGACGTCCCAGAGCCCATCAGCAGTGAAACCGAGGTAGGCGAGGCCCAGAAGTATCGCTTTGCTCTGCTGGATATCGAGGGTGTATTCCCAGTGCGACTCCCCTTCGCCCCCCTGCCAAGCCGTGTTCGACGGGCGGCTCGCATACTGGAAGTCGTCTACCGAGTCATGGGCATAAGACACACTGCTGCCCGGGAAAGTCGTGGACGCCCACCCCGCAGCCTGGCGAGAGGCGATGGTGGGGATCGTCTCGTAGCACCAGCCATTCAACTCGTCCCACCGGGTCTCGAAGTAGCGGAACGTGCTGTCGATCTCGTCCAGGAACCGAACTTCCGCGGGCGATTGGCCCGAGCTTGCCAAAGCTAGCAACAGCGACGAAAGGCCGACAAACGAATTGCGCAGCAAACAGCTCATCGAGTCATCATCCTACGTACAACGCAAGCGAGCCGCAAAGCCCGTCATGGCGGCCATAGCCGCAATCACGTCGCGAGGTGCGCGAGCCGCAGTCTCCGATCGCTCCCTCGAGGGACTACCGGTCGACACGCTGCCAAAGCGGGCAAGTGCCGTGCCTAATCAAGTCCATTCTACGCGGAATCCCGCCGTTGTGCAACGCATTTGTGCTGAGATTCTTCACTTATCTTCCCGATTCGGCCAGTCCGTCCAGCAGAGCCCATCGAAGACCTCGGGATGAGACCTGAACCTCGAGTGCTCCAAGCGCAGCCATGGCTCGCTCTAGGATGAGTGCTCCAGCGTGGATGGCGACTTCTCGACCAGCTTCGAGCCCCGGTATCGTGGCTCGCTCGTCGGCGCTCATGTCGCACAGCATCTTTCGAAGCCGTTGCACGTGCTCCAGGGCGAGGACCCAGCCATGGACCGCGTCAGGGTCGAACCCGACACCCCGCGAAATGGAGGCCAGGTTGACCCCGGTCGAACCTACAGTCGCGATCGGGGATGCCTGGCCAGGAGGCTCGGAAGCGAAGAGCACATCCGCAGCCTCGCCAGCAGCATGTACCAGGCGCCCGGGGCAGGGGCCGGAGCCCAGAAGGCCGGCCGCGAGCATTGAGGCGCCAATCGGGTAGCTGTACTCCGCCGAGACACTGCAGATCTCGGTGCTGGCACCACCGATGTCGACCACTGCGCCCATCGGTCCGGCAAGCAGAGGGTCGCGAGACACGGAGAGGTAGCTCAGGCGACCCTCCTCGCGTGGTTGAAGAACCCGCACCTCCAGGCCGATGCGTGCCAGGCGATCGAGCATCTCGTGGGAGTTCGAAGCGATGCGCAGCGCCATCGTCCCCACCGCCGACACAATCTCCGGCTCCAACACAAGTGCCTCCTGTAGGAGCGTCGTGCATGCCTGTGTCGTGCGCTCCATCGCCGCCTCGGAAAGAGCGTCCGTCTCGGCCAAGCCTTCTCCCAGGTGTGTCACCACGCACCGCTCGACCACGCGGTGCCACTGGCCCCCGCGGAACTCCGCTACCAGGAGCAGCACCGAGCTAGACCCGATGTCGAAGACTGCACGTCGTGTACCTTCCTGCGGCATGGCTCTAGTGTAACGCCTTCTCGCAGGGACGATATGCCAGGGAGGGGAATCGAACGGGTATGAACAGGTTGAAGGGAAAGGTTGCGGTGGTCACCGGAGCCGGATCGGGCATCGGTCGCGCCATCGCGGAGCGGTTCGTCGCAGAAGGCGCGCAGGTATTCATCGCCGAGATCGACCCGGAAACGGGCAAGCAGGCTGCGGCGGAACTGGGTAGCCGAGTGCGTTTCGTGCGCACCGACGTGACCCAGCGTGCGAGCGTGTACGAGATGGCCGAAGCGGTGCGCGCTGAGTTCGGGGTTCTGCACGTTCTGGTGAACAACGCAGGCACGAACTTCTTCTGCGACCCGTTGAATGCAGACGATGCCACGTGGCAGGCGTGCATAGACCTAGACATGAAGGGTGCGTGGATCTGCGTCCAAGCTCTCGTGCCTCTCATGACGGAGGGGGGCAGTATCCTCAACATCGCCTCGACCCAGCCGCTGCGTACCCTCCCCGGCACATTCCCATACGGGGCCGCGAAGGGAGGGTTGCTGGGAATGACTGCGGGCTGGGCGTGCGACTTCGGCCCTCTCGGGATTCGCGTCAACGCGGTCCTGCCCGGCTTCATCGTAACCCCGCTTACCTATCGTACCGAGACGAACCCCGAGGCGGTGTTCGAACGTCAGATCCGGGCACAGACGGTCAAGCGACTGGGGACTCCCGAGGACGTTGCCTGGCTTGCGGTCTATTTGGCCTCCGATGAGAGCGAGTTTATGTCAGGAGCGCAGATCATCCTGGACGGAGGGCGAAACGTGATGAACGCCGGGGTCCTACCACCAGACGCTTAAGCTGCACATCGGTGGAATAGCCTGCAACGCGCTCCGACAATCCTATAGTACGGAGGACCGCAGAAGGTACTCTAGCGCCAGAAGGGGGGCGATACTTAGCTATGCAAATCGTCGATTCGGCTGTCGAGCATTATATGCGCTCGCTGGCTCCCAGCCGCCATCCAGTGCTTCGAGAGATGGAAGCATATGCTGCAGAGAAGAACTTCCCGATCATCGGCCCGCTGTGCGGTCGCCTTCTCTATCAGTACGCGATGATGGTGGGGGCAAAGCAGGTGTTCGAGATGGGGTCGGGCTACGGCTACTCCGCCTTCTGGTTCGCGATGGCGGTGGGTCCCGATGGCCGGGTGGTGCATACGGATAATAGCGAAGAGAACAGCCGAAAAGCAAAGGAGTTCCTCGGGGCCGCGGGCCTTGCCGACCGTGTGGTGTTCGAGGTGGGAGATGCACTGGAGACGGTCCGCAGGTACGACGGTCCCTTCGACGTGATACTGATTGATGTGGACAAGCAGGGATATCCAGAGGCGTTGCGGCTGGCCAAAGAGAGGGTTCGTGTCGGGGGGCTGATCATTACGGACAACGTGCTGTGGTCCGGAGCGGTGGCCCATCCACCATCCGACAAGGCAACGGAGGCAATCCTCGAGTACAACCGGGCGGCCTACGACGACCCCGAGCTGTTGACCACCATCCTGTCGGTGCGAGATGGTCTTGCCGTTTCGCTTAGGCTTGGCAACGGCGCGGAATCGCGGCTCTAGTCGCCGATCCGTCTGGAGACTTCGTTCGTCATTGGTGTTGGCTTGACTTGCAGCCGACGGCAAGGTAGCATCTGTCGGGCGGACAAAAGACGCCCGCTACCGCGCATGGACGGCACTCGGTAGCACCGGAGGGAGACGTAGTGAAAGCGTATCGCATCCTCTCAGTAGCGCTGCTCTGCACGCTTGCAGCTGGGGTCCTCGCGCAGGCTCCGTTCACCATCATTCGACCGGCCGAAGGGGCCAGAGTCCGTGAGGTCGTGAAGGTTCACCTGCCCAAGAACAGCGTCCCGCCAGGCGGTTATCTGTCCATCTGGGTGGACGATGGCAAGGAGAAGCGCTTCTTGGAGGCTACGCTGCCCGATGTCAAGGGGGACGTGTACGAGTATCTGCTCGACACCAAGAAGCTGCGTCTGCCGGACGGGCCGTGCACCATCGAGGTCGTGTTGTACGGTCCTTCGGGTGTCATGGACAGCAGCAAAGTCAACGTCACCATCGCCAATCAACAGGAGATCACGGTGCCCAAGGCAGGGGCGGTGCTGAAGTACCGGTATCGCCCGAATACGTCGTGGGTGTACGACGTCAAGGCGACGCTCTCGATGCTCTCCATTTCGCTAGAGGAGGAGCAGCGGGGCGCCACGGCAGCAGAGCAGATTGTTCTCGAAGACCGATTCCCGCTCGAATACAGCATCTACAACGTCTATCCCAACGGTAATGGACTGTTGAGGGCTCGTCCCTTGCTCGACGAGTCGGGGACCATTGTTTTCCAGCGACCTGGTGGCGGCTTCGACGTGGTGACGGACGACCAACTCAACTCCGTGTTCCTGGAGCTCAACCCGTTCGGTCGCCGCGTGTACATGTCGAGCCCGGGCTACGCCGATCCTTTGGGCACCTCGGGCAGTAGTGCTGGACATCTCGTGCTTCTGCCCCTGCCGATCCTTCCGGCCGAGCCTCAGGAACAAGGTGGCACTTGGTCTGCACGAACCGAGATCCCGGGTGACTACCACGGTAACCGAAACACCGTCGCGACCGTGGCGGAGATACCGACAAAGGCAACGCTCGTTGGGTTCGAGTGGGAGCAGAATCGGCCCTGCGCTCACATCCGCTACGAGTTCGCAGTCGGAAAGCTGACGGACCAGAAGGCTGTAACAATCAAAGGCACTGCCGTTCCGGATGCTCAGGTGTCCGTGGTGCAGGACGTGTGGTTCGCGATGGACATCGGCACGGTAGTCAAGAGCGACCTGGTGATGACGGTTCAGGGCACGACCAGTGCGGGCATGACCGGCGGCGAGGCTCCGGCGGGACCACGCGGAACACGTGGCGGAACGCGGGGAACGCGAGGCCCGACCGTAGGCATCGGTCCTCGTGGCGAGGACGAGGACTACGGTCCGCCTGGGCCGGGACCCGGGATGATCGGTCCCGCCGCGATGGGGCCCGGCGGAGCAGGTGGTGCGGAGATGACCGGCGGCGGACTGGCTGGGATGGGCGACGGCAGACTGCGCGTGCGGATGCGCGTGCAGATGGTGCTCAGGAACTAGTCCAGTGACGGACGCTGAACCGGGCGCGGGTTCGGGGCAAGCGCCGTCCGAAGAAGCTCTGCCGGATCCCGAGGAGAAGCGCGGTACCATTGTCGAGCACCTCGACGAGTTGCGAACGCGCATCATCAACTCATTGATCGCTGTCGCTCTGGGCTGGGTCATAGGCTACGCGGTGGAGCCGTTCGTGTATGAGGCGCTGGCGGCACCCCTGTTGGAGTATGCCAAGCACGGTAAGGGCGTCGAAATCGTCTTCAGCAACTTCGCAGCGCCCTTCTTCCTGCGTTTCCAACTCGGCCTGGTGATGGGTCTGGTGCTGGTTGCCCCGTTTCTGGCACTGCAAGTCTGGGGTTTCGTTGCGCCGGGTCTCACGCGCGGCGAGCGGCGGATCGTTCGGACAATAGCCCCGATATCGGTAGTGTTGTTCTTCTTGGGCGTTGCGCTGGCGTGGTACGTGCTGCCGGCGGCGTTCAAGTTCTTCCTTCGCTTCCTGGAGGACTTCGCTGACGCGAAGCTGTATCAAGACCCGAAGGCCTACGTGTTCTTCGTCGTGAAGATGTTCATTGCGTTCGGTGCCGGGTTCCAGCTGCCGGTCCTCTTGGTTGGGCTGGCGCGGCTCGGCGTCATCACGGAGGAGATCGTGTGGCGCTACTGGAGGCATGCCCTGGTGGGCATCGCCTTCGCCTCGATGATTCTCACACCGAGCGGCGACGCGTTCTCGATGATGGTGTTGTTTATCCCGTTAAGCCTGCTCTACTTCGGAAGCGGTGGTGTGATCCGCCTGCTATCCGTAAGGGATCGCAGGCGCGCCGCCCGCGCGGCCCTAACGGCTCAGCAGTGACCGTAACCGAGTTCCTAGAGATGTTGCGGTCCGAACCGTCGGTCGCTTCCTGCATTCAGCACTGTGTGCAGATCCCGGCCCGGAAGGCGAGGACTCTGCCAATTCCGGACAGCCTGGCGGAGCCTGTACGCAAAGCCATCGAGAGACAAGGAATTGAGCAGCTTTATTCCCACCAGCGTCGCGCGTGGGACTTAGCCTCGGAGGGTAGGGACGTTGTCGTAGTGACGGGTACGGCGAGCGGCAAGACCCTCTGCTACAACTTGCCGGTGCTGGACCGGCTGGTACGAGAGCAGGGTGCGCGCGCCCTGTACCTATTCCCGACCAAGGCGCTCGCGCAGGACCAGTTGGGGAAACTGCACGCCATGTTGCACAGTACGGGAGTGCGAGCCGCGACCTATGACGGTGACACACCGAAGGAGCAGCGCAGCACCATTCGCTCCAACGCAGGCATCATCCTCACGAATCCGGACATGCTGCACATCGGCATCTTGCCGAACTACCAAGTCTGGCTCAAGTTCCTTCGGGGACTCCGGTTCGTGGTGCTCGATGAAATGCACGTGTACCGCGGCATATTCGGCTCGCACGTCGCTAACATTCTACGTCGGCTGTTTCGGCTGTGCGTTAGTCTAGGTGTCCCTTCACCTCAAGTAGTGGCATGCTCTGCAACCATCGGCAATCCAGGTGAGCTAGCCGAGGCGCTTCTTGGACGGGAGTGCGAGGTGATCGCCGAAGACGGGTCGCCTACAGGCCCCAAGAGCTTCGTTATCTGGAATCCGCAGGTGATCGGCTCTTCGGGCGAGCGCAGGTCACCGAACTTGGATGCTGCGAGGCTCATCGCCTACCTCGTAGAGCACGGGATCCGCAGCATCGGATTCGCTAGAGCCCGCGTGACCACGGAGCTGCTGCTGCGCTACGCCCGCAGCCACCTCGCCGAGGATGCACCCAAGCTGGTAGGCATGTTGGAGTCGTATCGGGGGGGCTACACTGCCGAGGAGCGGCGCGACATCGAGCGTAGGCTGTTCGGCGGCGAGCTGCTCGGGGTTGTCGCCACCAACGCGCTCGAGCTAGGGATTGACGTGGGAGGGCTGGATGCGGCTGTCATCAACGGGTATCCGGGCAGCGTGTCGAGCGTTTGGCAACAGGCCGGTCGCGCGGGCAGGGGGACGGAGCCGTCCGCTGTCTTCTTCGTGGCACACAATGACCCCCTAGAACAGCACCTGGTCCGTGAGCCATCGGCACTTCTGGATGCAAGGCATGAGCAAGCCAACATCAACCCTGGCAATCGCTATGTGCTGGAGCATCAACTTCGTTGTGCGGTCTTCGAGCGCCCGATGGACGAGTCGGAGGTCGCGATGTTCGGCCCGAACGCAAAGGCGGTGCTGAACGGACTGGTGGAGAATGGATCGCTGGAGTACCGTGCTGGGAGGTATTTCTGCCCTGACCTGCACACGCCCGCTGCCGACGTGGACATCCGTAGTGCCTCGGGCGCAGTCTACGAGATCGTCGATGCCGACACGTATCGCAGGCTCGGCACCGTGGAGGAGAATCGGGCGTTCCAGGTTGCACACGAAGGCGCGACCTACTTGCATCGGGGAGAGCAGTACCTCATCGAGTCGCTCGATATCGAGACCCGGACGGCCATGGCGAAGCGCACCGAACTCTCCTATTACACGGAAGCGCGCACCGAGACCGTGATAGACTTCTTGGTGAAGGTCGCTGAACGCAAGATGCCACAGGGTGTGGCCGCCTTCGGAAGCGTTCGGGTGACGCAAGTCGTGACAGGCTACTCCATGCGCGCGTTGCTGACCGAGCACTTCCTCGGTTTCGAACCTTTGGATCTCCCCGAGCGGTCATACGAAACGCTGGCAGTCTGGCTGACGCTCCGACCGCCGGGGGATGATGAGAAGGAGCGGATCCAGTTCGGCATGGGATTGCACGCGCTGGAACACACCTTGGCCACCGCTCTTCCGGTGTTGGTGGGATGCGACCCGGGGGATACCGGCTCCACCTGGACCATGGGGCACCACAGCAGCGGACTGCCTACGGTGATTCTGTTCGACGATGTCCCCGGAGGCGTGGGCATCTGCGAGACGGGGTTCCGACGGCTCCCGCAGTGGCTGGACCTGGCGCTTCGGGTGGTCGAAGGCTGTCCGTGCTGGGATGGGTGTCCTGCATGCCTACTGACGCCATGGTGCGGAAACCGGAACGCGGATTTGGACAAGCGGGCAGGCATCGCGCTTCTCGAATCGCTTCAGCTTTCGCGCTCGGGCGCAAGCTATAATCCGAGTCGGTGAGAAGGCGTCGTTCGAGGCTCAAGCGGGGCTGGTGGGTGTCGTCCGTTCTGTTCGTGGCGGCTGTACTTGTCGGCTGGCTGGTGTGGTGGGTGCCGGCGCAGCGCCTACAGACGCCGCTCGATGTGCGCTTCGTAGATGCTCCCGCCGGTGACGGCCGGTGAACGTCGGACTGGTCGGCTTCCCGTTGGTTGGCAAAACCACGCTTTTTCGGGCTGTTTCCGCGGGCCACGACTCCGGAGATTTGGCTGCGGTCGCGGTGCCCGATGAACGCTTCGTTCGACTCTGCGACGTCACCGGCAGTAAGAAGCATTCGCCCGCACATGTGTACTTCCACGACAACGTCGGCCGTTTCAGCCCCGGTGAATCGCGAAGCACCGAGCGACACTTTTTCGACGCGGCGCGCAAAGTGGACTGTCTGGTTCACGTCGTGCGTGGATTCCGCAACGACCAGGTCCCGTACCACGCCGAACCAGACCCCTTGCGCGACCATCGTGGGCTGGAGGACGAGCTGGTGCTGGAAGACCTGCAGTTGGTGGAGAACCGGCTGGAGAGGCTTCAGAAGCAGCACGAGACGCACATCTCGGGCTCGCCGGAGTCCAACGAACAGCGTCTTCTGCAGCGGCTGAAGGGTGAGTTGGAGCAAGGTCGGACGCTGCGCAGTCTGGAGTTAGAAGCCGAGGAGCGAAAGCTGATCTCGGGCTTTCAGTTCCTCACGGTCAAACCACTGATCGTCGCGCTGAACGTGGGCGAGGATCAGGCTGCCGCCCGCCCGGAAGACTGCGATGCAGCGCTCACGATAGACGCTGCGCGGCGTGGTGTGCCGGTGGTGTCGCTGTGCGCGACACTGGAAGCCGAGATCGCCGTGCTAGATGAGCAGGACCGACAAGAGTTCCTTAGCGATTTGGGGTTGGGCAGACCTGCCGCGGATCGCCTGATCCGAGCCGCCTACGAAGCGTTGCACGTAATCACCTTCTACACCACCGGTCCCAAGGAGACCAAAGCATGGGCGCTTCCCATGGGCTCGACTGCGCATGATGCTGCCGCGACCATCCATTCGGACATCGCACGGGGCTTTATCCGCGCCGAGGTGGCGCCGGTGGACGTGGTGATCGAGTGTGGCGGATGGGATGCGGCGCACCATGCGGGCAAGACAACGCTGCAGGGTAAGGAGTACGTCGTGCAGGACGGTGACATCATTCACGTGAGGTTCAAGGTATGAGGTTCTCGGTGCTACGAATTGCGTGGGCGGGTGCTTTGGTGGTCCTTCTCGCGCTGTCTGGCTGCATCCCCAAAGAGGCCGGATACGACGAGATGGGACGTCGCATCAAGAAGAGGCCTTCGGCACCGCAAGCTGCGGGGCCTTCGATGGAACGTGCTGCTGAGTCCGCTGCGGAGGGGTCCGCAACCAACGGTGCTCCGCAGGCGAACGGCGAGACAGCCACCCCCATCGAAGCGGTGACCCGTCCGCCCGATCCCGCCGTGGTCAAGCAGTCCTCCCAGTGTGCACAGCACATGTTGGAGCTATACAGCCACATTCCTGAGGCTCAGGCAGTGCTCCAGGCCGCAAAGCCCAAGACCGTAGATGACGTCGTCAAGATTGTGAATGTGGAGCTGGAGAAGCGATTGGGCAAAGAGGCCCTCGCCTGTCCGATCACCGGTCAGCGATATCAGGTCATGGACCAGAAGGCTATGGAGAAGGAGAAGTACGCCGGCATCATCGCAGATGCGAAGCCCCATCCCGACGGCACTCGATTCGTGGTCTCGCTGAAGCTCGGCCAGAACGGACGTCCCGAAGCCGCTATCTCAACCTTTGACGAGGCTAAGCGGGTGTATTCCGAGGCGAGGTATCGGATGCCTGAGCCAGGGACTCCGGCGCGCAAGTGTCTGGACACAATCAACGACCTGGCTCGCGCAATCGGCATGTACGCGCAGAGACATGACCAAAAGGTGCCCGAGGTTGCCGACTCGCTGGCAGCAAAGAAGGACCTGCTCGAGTTCAGGCCGCTTCAGGGCGACGAGTTCTGGGTGTGCCCAATCACGAAGAAGCCGTATTCTATCAACTTCGCAGCGCTGAACGGAGGAGTGCAGGCGCTGCAGAAGCGTCCGCCCAACACGGTCGCACTCATCTACGATTCGGTCCCGCACCCGGACGGCAGTCGGTGCGTGCTCTCCAACGGCAGCCTCGCACGTGTGCGTGCCGAGGAGTTCGCGAGACAGCAGCGTTAGGCATGGGCGGGTTGGATGTCAAGGCCCCCGGGCGCATCTGCCTGTTCGGCGAGCACCAGGACTACCTCGGGCTACCAGTGGTGGCTGCGGCAATCACTCGCTACATCTTCGTGTCGGGCGAGCCGGGATTGGCCCAGGAGCTGGAGATTGAGTTGCCCGACCTGGGCACCACGCGGACGCTGTCGCTAAGTCGAGAGAACACATACGAGAGCGGGCGCGACTACTTGGCCTCGTGCGTGAACGTGCTGCTGAGGCAGGGGGTTCGATGGCAGAGCGGCTACCGGGTGCGCATCAGTGGTGACATCCCTCAGCAGGCCGGCGTGTCGAGCAGCTCGGCGCTCGTGGTGGCATGGATGAAGTTCCTGCTTCGTGCTGCCGGGGATGCGCGGGGATGGAAGCCGGGAGAACTGGCGCGCTTGGGGCACGCGGCGGAGGTGACCGAGTTCTGCGAACCGGGTGGCATGATGGACCATTTCGCCGCGTCCTATGGTGGGGTGATCTGGGTGGATACGCGCCCGCCTTTCGCCTGCAGGCCCCTGAAGGCGGACATCGAAGGCATCATCCTGTGCCATTCGGGGCAGCCGAAGGCGACCATCGAGACACTGGCGACGGCCCGCAAGCACTTTACCGATGCCCTCCAGAAGGCGCGTGCGTTGGCACCGCACCTGGACATCGCATCCACTCCTATCGAGGAGATGCGGCGGCTGACGGACGATCTGAGCATACAAGAGCGCGACCTACTCGAGTGCCAGTGGATCAGCCGCGACCTCACCCCGCGTGGGTTGCAGGCACTCGAAGAGGGAGCTTCACCGGCCATTCTCGGAAGGCTGCTGACCGCTCACCATGAGCAGCTTCGCAGGCTCGGTGTCTCCACGGACCGGATAGATGCCATCCTGGATGCCGCTCTTGCTACGGGCGCGGTGGGCGGCAAGGTGAATGGTTCGGGCGGCGGCGGGTGCTTGTTCGTGCTGGCACCGGGCAGGGAAGAGCCCGTGATGAGGGCCATGCGATCCGCCGGTGGCACGCCGTGGTACGTCGAGGTGGCTCGCATGGACGACGTGCAGCCCGAGTAGGCGGGTGGTGGTTCCGGCGTACCGCCGGTTCTGGTTTCATCGCCGGGGCGGCGAAACCACGGAGGGGGCCTGGCGGCAGGGTGGAGTGGCGAGGTCGCGAAGGGTGGTTGCGCGGGTTCAGGAGGGGAGATGGGCACACTCACGGACAAGCTGACGCGGTCACTGGATGCCGCACTTCACAAGAGCGAGTGGCACAGCCTGGCCGCTGCCCTGCGCGGGCTCAGTGACGCGGATGCCGAGTGGATTCCCGCGCGCTACAAAGGCTTCCCATGGTCCAAAGGCAGCATCCGCGAGATCGTCGTCCACGTCGCCGCCGACATGCTCGTGCAGCACTCCATTGCATTCGGAGACGGTAGCCTGGACTGGGGCCAGGCACTCGCGCTGCCCGAGGTTCGGGAAGGCACGCTGGATGCGGCACGCCGACTGCTGCAGCGTGGTGCCAACGAGTCGCTCCGCACACTCGCAAATCTGAAAGACGACGATCTGGGACGGAGGGTGACTACCTGGGGAGGCAAGAAGATGTCGGCGGAGGGCTTCTTCGACATGCTAATCGAGCACGCGCTTTATCACGCCGGGCAGATTCGATACATCCGTTGCCTCATCGAGGGAGAGCGCGGTTGACGCTAGGAGTCGTGCTCGCCGCCGGACGCTCGTCGCGAATGGGTACTGCCAAGGCGGCCCTCCCCTTCGAGGGCTCCACGGTGGTCCAGGCGGTGGTCTCCAAGTTATACGAAGGCGGCTGTGATGTGGTACGCGTGGTGCTGGGGCACCATGCGGATGTGGTCGCCCCTCTACTGCTTCACTCGCGGGCCGAGATCGTGCTCAACCACGAGCCCGACCGAGGCATGATATCCAGTGTGCGAACGGGTGTCCGCTCGGAGGAGACTGTGGTCGCGAGGTGGCTGGTACATCCTGTGGACATCCCCTTCTTCAGACCCGACACGGTGCGAGAATTGCTCGCGGCCTCGAGGAAGGCACCCGACGACGTGCTGGTCGCGTGTTGCGGTGGAAGGCGAGGACACCCGATACTGATCCCGCGAGGTCCGGCGCTCCGAGTGCTGGAGGCAGCGGAGCGGCTGAGCGACTTGCTGCGGCACGAAGATGTCACGGTCGGGGAGGTTGAGACTGGCGACCCCGGCGTGCTTCGCGACATTGACACGCCGGAGGACGTCGGGCAGCCTCCCGGGACCGTTTCGGGCGACGCTGCGGAGCGGTAGGTACAATCCAACCTTCGAGGGTAGGTGCATCGGATGACCAAAGTCGAGATGAAGCTGGTTGCCGTGGGCGAGCAGGCCCGCAAGCCGTGGCTCTGGAGCCTCAGCCAGCAGTTCGATGTCAAGGTGAATATTCTCAGGGCGCACATTGACCGCGACTCGGGTTGGGTCGAGATCGAGCTAGAAGGCGCTTTGGAGGACGTGCAGCGGGCCACCGCCTGGCTTCACACCACCGGGCTCCACGTGGACCCGGTTCAGCGTTCCGTCTCTGAATGACCCAAGCGCCGCCTTTGCTCCCGCCTTATCCCCCGGAGGACTTCGACGAGTTCTGGGAGGGGGTGCTAGCAGCGCGGACACACAGGCCACCGGCCTACATCCGTGAGCACGACCCCGAGGATGACATTCCGGGGCACCGCATCGAGCGCATTGATTTCAAGGGTGACGCCGGCGGGCTGCTGCACGGTTGGATCGCGATCCCCGATGGTGTGCGACTTCCCGCTCCCGCCTTCCTCTGGTTGCCAGCCTATGGCAACGAGTCGCACGCACCGGACAGATACTCGTGCTACCCAGGCTTCGTGAGCATGTCATTCAACCTGCATGGGTTGCCGGCATTTCACGAGGAGCCGTACGTGCCGGAGAAGGGATACCTGGCTCGAGGTTTGGAGGGACCTGATACCTGGGTGTACCGGACAGTGGTCCTGGATGCGTTGCGCGGCCTAGACATTCTGGCGGTGCAGCCCGAGGTGATCCCGGAGAAGCTTTGCTGCGCCGGCTTGAGTCAGGGCGGGGGCTTGGCGATTATGCTTGCCGCTCTCTCTGACCGGGTGCGAGCGGCGTGTGCCGATCTGCCCTTTCTCGCAGCTATGCCGTGGACCATTCGGAAGGCGGCCTATCGCTACCCCTACAAGGAGATGAAGGACTTCGCCGATGCGCGTGCCCTGGGGATGGAGACCGTTTTGTCCACACTCTCCTACTACGACACGGTGAACATGGCCACACGGGCGAGATGCCCGGTGCAAGTGAGCTATGGCTCGAAAGACCCCGCCTGCCCGCCGAATACGGTACAGGCCATTCATGCAGCCCTGCCGGAGCCCAAGCGGCTCATCGAGTATGAGGGCCTGGGGCACGACTGGCACCCGGAGATGCCGGCAAACAACGTTGCCTGGCTGCGTGCCTGCATCTAGGCCGCCCGCCTCCCTCGGAACCTATTTAGCCATGCTTGACAAAGTACCGGCTTTCTGTTACAATCCATCCCTCTTCGGTGTAGGCTGATCGGACCCCGCCCAGGTTGAGGCGGGGCAGACTCCCGCGCCCTAGCCGAGATGCTTTGGACTGGTTTGTACACCCTCACCGGATAGGAAACTAATCTCAACGAGATTTGGGGGTTTTCAACGGTGAACCGATTTACTAAGACTGCGATTGCCGCCTCGATGTCGTGCGTTGCCGCAGTATCGTTCGGGCAGAACTTGCTCGTGGATCCTTGCTTCGAGACTAGCTCCAATCCGCTTGCTTCCATCGGGTTCCTCGCTGGTGGCTTGCCTGGAACGGTGGGCCAGTGGGGCGTGGAGGCTGCCGACATCGTCTACGGGCTTCAGGGTGACGGCGTATCGCCTTTCGAGGGCAACGCGATGCTGCGTGCGTGGGACGATGGGCTCACTTGGAGCCAGAACTGGCAGTTCGTGGATGTTACGGCCTACTCGACTCTGATTGATGCGGGCCTCGCCGTGGCGACAGGCAGTGCCATCTTCAACGCGCATCTGCCCGTTCCGCCCGGTCCGGCCGAAGTCGCGGTCAACGTGCACTACTCCACAGATCCGAGCGGGGCATGGGGCACCTACAACCTCGCCTTTGGAAGCGGCGCATTCGTGCTGGACAACAATGCGGCGACTTGGGAAATGGTCAGCGCCAGTGGCGTTCTGCCGGTGGGGACCCGCTACGTGCTATTCGAGCTGATGTTCAGGGACGACCCGCTTCGGATGGCGGGAGCAGTTCTGTACGGCTATGCCGACTGCGCGAGCCTCGAGATCGTGCCCGAGCCTGCGACGATGGCTGCGCTGGTGCCCGGTCTGCTTCTCTTCCTGCGCCGAAGGACCAAGAAGTAGCCTCTCTTGCGGCGCCTGCCGCATGCGATGCGAAACGGGGCCTTGCCGTCGGCAAGGCCCCGTTTGGCCAATTGTTGGGTGTAGCGCGACGTTCGAGTGGTTGAGCCGGAATGTGCATCGGCGGGATAGCAAATTCACATGATGGTGACAGTATTATTACTGGTTTAGCCTCGGATCAGTTGCTGGGTATGTAACGTCTTCTGGATTCTGCCCCCTCAGATTAGGCGGAGATCCTCTCCACATCTGGTATCTTTGCAGGTGCCTGGAGCCTCAGAAGGCTGTAGGATGAGAGCGGCTCCAGAAGAGGAGCGTGCAGAAATGAAGCATGTATTTGTTACATTGATTACCGGATGGGGGGGGTAGGACTGATTTTCCTGCCTGCCCTCGCTAGCGCGCAGGAGATCGAACCCACCGAACCCGACCCCCACGAGGTCCCAGCCACACCGTTTTCGCGCCAAGTGCACTGGGACTTCACCGAATCGGGTCCAACGCTAGAGCCCTCATTCGCGACTAGGCAAGGCACAGCCGCGCCTGGCCGGGCCCCCATGTTCGGGAAGATCGAGTTCGTAGACGACTACCAAACCGTTGGCTGTCCGGTTGTCTCCGTCAACGGGAATGCCGCACTCCGGCTTCTGGGCGATAAGCTCAGGTTCCTGCCGGTCGTGGACTTCCGCGGCACCGCGGAGCTGGACTACCTGAACTACCCGAACTTCTTCCTACAGGGAGAGGACAAGTCTGAATGGCTCAATGGCTGGGACCCCGGCGATGTGATCGGCAACCCAACCCTCGACGTCACCCGCTTCCAGGTCGCGAGAGACGGTCACCTGGCCTGCGGCGCCGGGTCCAGGAGTGACTACCCGAGCCCCGGGCACATGAACGCGGGCTACAACCCTCTCCACCCCCACGTGCGCTCCCGCCGCATCCTGGAGATCGTGGAGGACCTTGGACAAAGCCTTCGGCCGTTCATGGCGGGAAGCAGCTATCTTCCGACCGCCTCGGTGCAGAACATCGGACTCACGATGAGCGAGCGCACGCGAACCTGTCTTTTGATGCACCCCAACATGGGGAACATCTGGGACGGGACTTATCCGATCACCTCCGCCAAGTAGTGGCAGCAATCCGACTGGTCCTACGACGAGAAGACGTGGGCGTTGTACATGGACCTCGATGGTAGCGTCCCGTTCGATCCCGAGAACCAGCAGCTTCCGCACCGCTTCGCCCGACGCCACTGGTGGATCACCCAAGTGGAGCCCGCACGCATGGAAGCCTACCGCAACCTCCGCTACCACGAGCTCGGCAAGCTGTCCGACGACATGCTGTGCACGCTGGGCGGAGGCACCGTCAACGCGGGACTTGCGCTCCTCTACCAGGCGCCCTCGTTTCCGGGGCTGAGCGTCACTCCCTGGATCCAGGGAGCCGGCGACCCCGCGTTCGTGCATGATTACCTACACGACGGCATCGCACTGCCCCAACGGCTGCATCCGGCACTCGGCATCACCGGGAGCCGCACCACGTACGTCCCCGCAATCTACGCGATGCAGAATACTAGGTACCAGTCCCCAATTGACGGGGGCACCCTCGGCCCACAAGACCCTACCTACGACCAGCTTCCTACCGGCCTCTCCTCGGACACCCGATGGACCCGGAACCGCTGGTTCGACTACTCGACTCCGTACCGGGACGTTGTGCTGGATCACTACTTCCCGACGTGGCCGCAGTCAGGCATGCCGGAGTTCAAGGTGGGCGGATGGGTGTACCACGACTTCATCGAGCCGTGGCATCAGTCCGACCGGCAGTACGGCTGGGGGCACAAGGATTCAGGCGAGGGCCCCCACATCGCGACCGTCTCTGAGCCCGCCGACGTGGATGTGTGTTGGAACGAGGGCAAGTCCCCGGTGTTCACCCAGTGGCCACAGGCCCTGAAAGCCCCGGCATGGAGCGTTCCGTACGGCTCGTTCTTCGACTACTTCAAGCGGAGACTGGGCGTGGTTTCCGGTCCCGTCGCGGTAGATATCCTGCTCTTTGGAGGGTGGGACACGACGTCGTTCTACGGCCACGAAAGCGTGCTGTATGACGCGCTGAGGGGTCGTACGTAGCATTTCCAGGACCCGCGGGGAGCCGCGTGCTCCCGCGGGTCGAGTTTGCCACTCACCGTGTCAAGGAGAACGAAGATGAGCGTATCCCATGCTATGGTATTCGTGCTGTGCACTGCGTTGGCCCCGCTGAGTACGCTGTCCACTTGTCACGCGCTTGAATGCACACATGTTCAGCTGTTGTCGGGAGGGGTGTTTCCGGGTCGCGGTGTGCTGAGTGACAACGGCAACTACCTCGTGCAGATTGATCCTAGGGGCGGTGTCGTCCTGTCACTGAACGGACAACGGTTGCCGTTGGAGATAGGCGACGTTAGGTTGTACCTTCCCCATGGTGTGAACGACCGCGGTGACTGGCTGGTTCAGGGGATTTGGAAGGACGACGAGTCCTGCCATACCAGGCGGTACGTGAAGAACGGCGAGCTAATTGACGATGGATGGTCGGCCGATTACTGCTGGGGGAGTGGAGGAGGCTATCTTAGCAAGAGCGGTAAGGCGGTGTGGACGAACGGCGAAGCAGGCAGACAGTATGTGGTAGTGGACGGTGTGAACTACTCCAATCAGTGGTCGGACGGGTACTGGGACTACAGCGTGGACGTGCTGTCGGACGGTACTCCGGTGTGGTATGGCAGAGAGCGAGGGCATTCGCAGATCGATCTCTGGATCGGCGGCAATCCCGTTAGCCGCCAGTATGACCTAGGGGAATACGACTGGCGTAATGCGATGGACAGCCAGTACCGTTGGGTGGACGTGAACGACAGAGGAGAGGTCGCATGGGTTGGCGCGAAGGCCCCGAACGATTACAGCAACCATGTCTTCAAAGGTGACGTAGACCTTACCGTGTCCGCGATGGGCTCGCAAGGGACCGGGAGCTTCACCGGAGTGTTCATCAACGAGCCTGGTAGAGTCCTGTGGTCTGGTGGCATCCCTGCCGTCATCGTAGGACTCTGGCTCGACGACTACTACCTGCCGCTGAACAGCGTACTCCAGCCAATGGACACCCCAATTCCCTACGGTCTGAACGACCGCGCCGACGTGCTGTGGCAGCGGGTGCACCAGATAGGCGGCTACATCTACCACTACGTCTACATCAACGACTTCAACCTGACGGCAGACCTCTACGGGGCGACACTGGCTTCATTAACTCTCGCCCCCTCGCGCTCAACAATGCGGGGCAGGTGCTGTGGACGGTGGCTGCCCCCGGTACCGGTTGGTCCATCTACCTCTCCACCCCCGTCCCGGAGCCAGGCGGCTGGGGGCTAGTCGTTGCCGTCGTAGGGACATGGGCGCTCCTTCGGCCGCGCCGCCGGGCTCACCGGAGTGCCGACCCGGGCTCCGGAGCCGTGCACTAAGTTCTCGAACGCCCGGTGCCGCTTCGGCTCCGGCAGTGGCGACATGCGAAACGGGGCCTTGCCGATGGCAAGGCCCCGCGCGTTCGGATACTGCTCTGAGCCTTAGGACTCGCCGCCCGCCTGGCTGAACTGGGGTTCGAAAGGAATGAGCCCGAGCC
The DNA here is from genome assembly GCA_039961735.1 of Fimbriimonadia bacterium. Lineage (NCBI taxonomy): Bacteria > Bacillati > Armatimonadota > Fimbriimonadia > Fimbriimonadia bacterium. The sequence goes on along the minus strand of JABRVX010000004.1, from coordinate 140,031 downwards.
GTGTCGCCATTCGGAACGCCTGGACCCGGTTGTTGACCTGGAGCTTATCGTAGATGTTGGCCAGGTGAAAATCAACCGTTCGCTTGCTCACGAAAAGCGTGTCCGCAACTTCCTTGCTGGACATGCCTTGCGCGATCAGGCTCAGCACCTCGATCTCCCGCTTCGTCAGCCTTACCGGCCGCTGCGTCTGTTCGCTTCTGTTCGTTGTGGGCATTGCCATAGACCACCCCTCGCTGTGACGTTCGAGTAACGCCGCCCCGCTTTCTCTTTCCACACCCCGGCACTGTTTTGAGACGAGATTTGCACTTGCCTGGCGCATTTACTTTCCCTCCGACTGCCGGTCCGTATCGTTACCAGTGCCGTTGGTCAGACGACACCGACGGGGGACAGGTTCCCGGTAGCCTAGGGACGCCCCATGCACGGTGGTGTGCCAAGCAAGATTGTCGGCTCGACAGCGCTTGTGCCATAGCGGTAGTCCGGGCCCGAATCGGCCAGCAAAAGAATTGCAGCCTGAAGTTCTACCCATGCGAAACACACCGATCCTCTCCTCTGAGTCGGCGGCCCGCGCTGAAGAAAAACAGTAAGATCAGCCGAGACGGGCGATTCGGGGCCGAAGTCCGCCTGCACAGTCCCTCTCGGCCGGGGTGCGGTCGCTACTCGTCGTGCAGCGTCTGGGCTTTGGCGCCTTCGGAAGCTCCGCACACTAGGAACTTTGCTTGTAAGTTAAAACGAGATGAGTAGCCGGTTTGTGTCGTTTCGACGAATGGTTCCGTAGCGTTCTGGTCCACGAGTGCCACGCAGCAGCCCCCAAAGCCGGCTCCGGTCATTCTGACGCCCACACAACCGGGGGCCACTTTAGCGGCTGCCACCATGGCGTCCAGTTCCGGGCAGCTCACCTCGTAGTCATCGCGCAGGGATGCGTGTGAGGCCGCCATGAGCATGCCAACGCGCGCCCGGTCGGAGCACTCCAAAGCCTCGACGAAACGGCCCACCCGCTCGTTTTCGGTGATCACGTGTCTTGCCCGGCGGTATACGACGTCGCCCATGGAGACCTTGTGCCGTTCCAGGAGGCCTTCATCGGCGTCTCGGAGGGCTGGGACCCCCAGGGCGGCTGCAGCCTCCCTGCACTGCTGCCAGCGCTCGTTGTAGGCCGATTCCGTCAGCCCCCGGGCTTTGCCTGTATCGCAAACCACGATGGCGAGGTCGGGCGGAATGCGAACCGGACGGACCTCCAGGCTACGCGTGTCGACTAGGAGGCAGTGACCGTGCTTGCCACAGGCGGACGCGAGTTGGTCCATGATGCCGCAGTTCAGGCCGACGTACTCGTTCTCGGACTGTTGGGCCAGTTGGGCGAGCCGAATGGGGCTCAGGCCGAGGCTGTCCACGGTGTTCCAGAGTGTCGCGAAGGCGACCTCGAAGGCGGCAGAAGAGCTGACCCCAGCTTCGAGGGGTAGGTCGCTGCTGACAAGGACATCGAGAGCCGTCAGTCTGCGGCCTACGGCTCCTTCGAGTGCCCAGGCGATGCCGGCTGCGTAGCGGGCAAACCCGGTGGGATAGCCGGGTGTGAGGCGTGCCATGGAGAACGTGGCTTCTTCATCGAGGGTTTCGGAGTAGAGACGGCAGGTGACCCCCGATGTGGGAGCGGCCACCAGGTAAACGTAACGGTTTATCGCGGCAGGCAGCACGAAACCGTCGTTGTAGTCCGTGTGCTCGCCGATGAGGTTCACCCTGCCGGGCGCCGCAGCGTAATGCGAGGGTTCGTGACCGAATCGGTCTCGAAATGCTTGTCGAAGATGCTGGAGGTCCATTGTCGGTGGTCTCACCATTCGACGCAGGTGCAGGTAGTCCTTGCGCAGACCTTGGGTTCAAAAGCCCGCATTCGTATCGTGAGCTTGCCAACGTAGGAGTGGAACAACCCCAACGACGACGAGGAGAGCAAAACACGCCGCCCGGCTCGGAATCGTCGATCTCTCTCCTAGCGGAGGCTCACGCGCTGATGATGCGAAAGCTCAACAAGAGAGATAAGGGCTTTACCCTTATCGAGATCATGATCGTGGTCCTGATTATCGGCGTTCTGCTGGCGATCGCGGTTCCCAACTTCATGAGAGCCCGCGAGACTTCCAGGGCAAACGCGTGCCAGGCGAACCTGAAGCAGATCGACGCTGCCAAGGAGCAGTGGGCGATGGACAACAACGCCAACAACGGCGATGCCGTGGTGGACGCCGAAGTAGACGGCTACATCAAAGGCGGCGCCCCGACGTGTCCTTCCGGTGGAGCGTACACCTACGGTGCGGTCGGTACCGATCCTACTTGCTCAATTGGCGGCCTGCACGCGTTGTAGCGCGGCTAGTCAACGGATTCGGATGGCAGTGGTAACCCACTGCCATCCGCCAGTTCAAGGCAATCTACGAAGTCTGGAGATCTTACGGCATGAACGGAAGGCGTAGGCAGTCGATATGGTTCCAAGTGACGATGGCCGTTCTGATCGCCTGTATCGTACTGGCGATTGCGGTCCCAGAATATCTCCGCCCCCGCGAAGGTAGGTGTTGTCCCTCGTGCCAGGCGAACCTGAAGCAGATCAATGCTGCCAAAGAGCAGTGGGCGATTGACAACAACGCTCGAGTGGGCGACCCCGTCGTCGAGTCCGAGGTGGACGGTTACATCAAGAGCGACGTTCCGACGTGTCCTTCCGGCGGAACCTACACCTACGGTCCTGTAGGTACGGAGCCTACCTGTTCGATCGGCGGCAGCCTGCACACGTTGTAGCGCGGCTAGTCAACGGATTTGGATGGCAGTGGGTTACCACTGCCATCCGCTCAGTCGGCCTGGTGTCAGCCAGATGGAAGGAGATGAGGGATGAAGAGAATGCACACGGGTTTAACCCTTATCGAGCTGATGATCGTGGTTCTCATCATCAGCATTCTCCTTGCTGTGGCTGTTCCCAACTACGTACGTGCCAGAACCAAGAGCCAGACGACCGTGTGCCTGAGAAACCTGGCAAAGCTCGACATGGCGAAAGAGCACTGGGCCATGGCAAACAAGGCATCGGAAGGGACGCCCGTGACCATGGGCGACCTGGTTTCCGACTTTCTGAAAGCCGAGCCTGTGTGTCCAGCCGGCGGCGACTATGATCCGCGGCCGGTGGGCGCAGAGCCGACTTGCTCTATCGGAGGCGAGCATAGCTTGCCATAGGTGAAGCGATGATCCGAACAAGACGCGGGTTCACTCTAACCGAAGTGCTGTTCGCCGGGTTTCTGGTGACCATCGCCGCGCTTGCGATGGCCGCTGCGCTGCCTTTGGGCCACTTCGCCCGACAGAAGGCGGATCTGACTAATAAGGCCGCCGGTCTGGCGAACCGACAGCTCGAGGAAGTACGTTCGGTGGGATACCCGAACCTCGACCCTTCGACGCTGCAAGGGCTCGGAATCATAGATAGCATCACCCGAGGAGATCATGGCTATCCCTTCACCAACGCGTCGAGCAACCGTGGGGATGCCGTGAGCACTCTACTGCCGAATGGGCAGGCATGGCTTGACCTCTACGATATCGGCCTCGATCTGAAGTCCGTCGTCATCACGGTGCAGTGGACCGAGAAAGGTCGTACCCGCACCGTGCGCATGGCCACGATGATCGGAAACCTGTAGTAATCGGGCAAGTTCGTTTTCTCGGTCCAGACAATCTGAAGGAAGGTAGCTATGGTCCGAATGCGGATTGCGCGGCGTCACGCCGGCGTTGGCGCGTTGGAGGCGCTGCTGTCGCTCTCCATCTTGTCGCTGGTGCTGGTGGCAGGCGTGGGAGTCATGTCTACGACGGTCCGGTCGTGGACCGGCGGAACGCGCCGAGTGGATGCGGAGAACGAGACCGCTTATGCGGTTCGCTACATCGCGAGTCGAATGCAGGAGGCCTGCATGGTCAGCGTGGCCTCGGACGGCATGAGTGTGACGTATTGGATGCCTCAGAAAGACGAAGCCGGCAACTATCTTATGCCGGTCACACCTGAAACTGAGTCGCGATCCTTCTCCGTGTCCGAAGGCACGTTGTACGAAACGGACTCCAGCGGCACGCGAGAGCTGCTGCCCTATGTATCGAGTACCGATCCGGGAATCCCCGGCTCGAACAAGTCCTACGTACCCTTCCAGGCCGGAGCCGGGTCGGTGCCCCGTGTAGTGGTCGTGCACCTGGCGACAGAGCGCTGCGGGGTGAACTGCGACGTTCCCGTGCGGTCTCGATACCGCCAGATCATCTATCTTCGGAATGTGCCGACACCGAACTAGCGAGGCAAGCCCATGAGGAATCGCAAGCAGAACAATCGCGGAGTGGCTTTGGTCACCACGCTCATCTTCCTATCGACGGTGGTTGTGGCTGTCACCAGCTACATGGGTACGACGACTTCGGCGCTTCGGATGGCTCGGCACCGCGAGATGGACCTGCGCCTGCTGAACCTGTGCGAGGCGGGCTTCCAGGCCGAGCTCGTGGCGCTATGGATCCCCTTCAAAGTGTCGCAGCGGTTCGACGCGATGGATGCCGCGTACCCCGGCGCCTCACCGGAGAACCCGCTGGGTGTCATCAGCGGCACCTATGATGGAGTGGGCGCCTACACCGTAGGCATCGTCGGCTATGATGCGCCGGACACGTACAACCGCTTCGTCACGCTCCGTGCGGTCGGTTTTCGCGACCTCAACAACAACGGGCAGTTGGACTCTGGCGAGCCGTACCGAACCGTTGAGACCGTGCAGAGGTTCTCTCTCGACCGTTCGGGCGTTTTCGACTATGCCTACTTCGCCAACAACTACGGCTGGATGACCGGCTTCGGGCAGAACGACCTGATAGTGAACGGCGATATGCGGGCAAACGGTGACTTCACCATATCCGATGGCATTCCGACGGTCAATGGCTCCATCTATGCCTGCGCTAACAATCGCTTAGTCCCACCGGCTCAAGGGCTCGTCAACATCGCGCCGAATCAGTGGTCTAACTCGACCTATGCAAGCAACGGCGACACGAGAAAGCGCCAGGCCTACGACCCTTCGATCCACGGTGCGAAGGGCTCAGAGGAGTATGAGCAGTGGCGCGACCTCATCTACGATGCCGAAGCGTCTATAGTCAACGGGCGATTCAGCGGGTCTGTCCTGGCGGACTCCCGCGGTGTTCGCGACTTCCAGGACGTCGTTCTGGACACGAACCCCACCAAGGAGATGACGCTGCCGGACCTGAACGACCTCAACTACTACATCAGCCTGTCGCAGAACTGGGTGGACCAGAAAGCCACGTTCGGAGACGGCACACCCAATCCGAACTATGGCGACGAGGCATACATCGAAGTTTGGAACTCGTCTCTGAACCGCTACGTTCGCGTTACCACCAATGGCGTGTACAACGGATCGATTGGGCTGATCGGAACCTCCAGCAAGCCCATCAAGATCCATGGCCCCGTCACGATCACGCACGATGCCGTCATCAAAGGGTACGTCCAAGGCCAAGGAACTCTGTATACCGGTCGCAACGTGCATGTCGTAGGCAGCATCATTTACAAGAACCCCCCGTCGTTCGTGGGTAGCTCGCCAGCAAGCATAGACGCCGCGAACGAGAAGAAGGACGTTCTGGCGTTGGCGGCTCGCGGCTCCATCATCATGGGTAATACGAAGAAGTTCGGAACCATCCCGCTTCGTTACATGACGCCGCCCTTCACGAAGGGCCGCTATGACGACTTGGGCAACTGGGTGCCGCCCTTCGATGCGAAGGCTATCGATTCGTACGGCATTCAAAAATACGCACCGCTCTTGGGTCACGCCTACGTGGACTCCGTCTCGTCTAACATCAACCAGTTGGACTGCATCCTCTACACCAACTTCGTCGGCGGCGGCAACATCGGCGGAGGCGGTACAGGCGTCACGTTTAACGGCTCCATCATCTGCAAGGACGAAGCCATGGTGCTGTGGAGCCTTCCGATGAAGATGAACTACGACAACCGCATTCGCGAGCGAGCGTTGACGAACAGTCCGCTGATTGACATCGCGTTGCCCCGCTCACCCTCACTGACTCGTGCCGTGTGGCAGAGCAAGGGTCTGAAGAACTACTGATCGCGAAGAACATAGTAGAGGAGCCGAGTGATGAGACGAATCCTACTGACGATGGTTCTGGTGTTGGCGATGGCCTCTGCCTTCGCGTATCGTATTAACCCGGAAGCCAAACCTGGACCCGAGCCAGGCGTTCGCGAGTTCACGGCTGCGGAGCTCGAGGCGCAGCAGTCGCAGATCGTGGTACTACCCGATCCGACTTATGTCGAGGACACCGGTGAGAAGATAGAGGCGCCGGAGGTCCCCGCTGCCTCAGGCAAGTCCACTACGTTGGATGGTGGGGGCGAGAGCAAGCCCGTAGACGGTGCCCAAGTGCTGCGCTCGGTCAACTCGGAGCTCAAGAAAGGCAACAGCGGTCTGTGGCGTGCCGCTCTAGGGTTCCTGGTGTGCTCATGCGTAGGTTTCGGGGGCATCGCCTACGTTCGGAACTGGGCTGAGAAAAACGCGCCGAACCCCGCCAAGATGAAAGGATCGAGCCCGCGAAGCGCACAGAAGCCGAAGAGGTTCTGAACACCTCAGACTCGGGAATACCCAGTGTGACGCACTTTGCGTGCTAGTAGTCGAGAGTGATAGGGCGGGGAGCCAAAACGGATTCCCCGCCCTAGTCTGATACCGCCCTTGTCGCAAGGAACGGCCGATCGATCCTACGGGCTTCGCGCAGGCGCTTAGCCCTTCAGGCCGTAGAGGCCACTACCCTTAGCACCCATGCGAGTGATACGCGAGTTTGGCTTCTCCGCGGCTGCGGTGATAGCCTGTCGCGCTGCCGACGCCGCGTACTTGCCCGCGTCGGGTCTCATACTCAGCAGGGTGTTCACGATCTCGTTCATGCGCATGGGCTTGCCAGCCTTGGCCAGCACTTCCTCCGCCATGGCCACATAGGACCCCGTGCGCCGAGATCTGCTTGGTCGTGTGCCTTTCCTCGTTGCCGCAGCCGCGACAGTCTTGGCCTTGACAGGTGCCGTAGCCTTCTTAGGCGCTGCAGGCTTTGCAGCGGCCTTCGCGACCGTCCTCTTTCGAGGTGCGGCCTTGGTGGCAGTGGTCCTTGTCTTGCGGCCGGTAGCCGGGCTACGCAGACTAGCGATCATCTTCTCCAGCATCTGAATCGCAGCGCGGTACTCCGCAATCTGCGCTTCAGCTATCTGGATGTGTCTGGACGCTACATCTAGCATGATCATAGTGTAGCACTCCTGCTACGTGCAATGCAAGTGCAATCGCTAGGAGCACGAGAGCCGAATGGCTGAGAACTACTGGTGCCGGATCGCATTAGACGATCAAGTCAGTGCCTGCTTCCGCGCTGAGAACTGTGAACCCAAACGAGCGGAGCTATTCAAAGCAATCTATGATATTGACACGTTCGATTTTGTGGTGCGACGAGAGCAGCGGGACACCGTCGTGTCTTTGCCTTCACAGCCTGAGACAGTGTGGACGACTACCAGTACCCCTGTATCCAGCAGGGAGTCGTAACTCGCACATCGAGTGGACGTAGAACTCGCTGAGTGCGACGAATGTGCTCGCAGCTCGCGTAAGCTGGGCTGATAGCTGCTTCCGAGTAGGATGTGCTGAACACGGGAAGCCGCTGCATTCGAACCTACGTCTCTCCTGCGGGGCCACGATAGACGATTACCTCGCGCCGTGTAGCCTGCAAGAGAGAGTCGAGCGCAGCACCCTGTTCGCTATCTACTTCCTGACTGCCTAGAACCACGAAGATGATCTGAGCATCCACCTCCGTTGCCATGCTCTCGAGGCCTTGCAGTCGTTCGCGTACCCGTTTTGGGATGCATCGGGCCTCCACCCCGAGATGCTTGCACTGCTCTGCGACACTTGTAAGCGTCTTTCTCGCGACTGCTTCCTCGTCGGGCATGGGGGCGGTTAGGGCTAAAGCCCTAGGCACCTCGATCAGATACACTGCCACGATGCCCGTGTTGCGCGATCGCGCAATCGCCGCTGCCAGTGTGAGACCATCCTGATCTGCGTGATCTCCAGAGAGGGAGACCAGAACGGGCTCTACGAGTTCCTTGCGCTTTGGTTCGACTTCGGAAAGCAGGTTGAGCGATGCGCGCGCCTCCTCGATGGAGCTTGAGACCGGTAGCTGACTGCGCACTCCGGGTACCTTCGACAGTGCTTGACGTACGTGGTCGGGGGCGTTGGCCAGGATGAAGCGCGCCTCGCCGCTCTCGATGTACCGAAGCATGTGAAGGAATGTCTCCGTCCCTTCGGGCGTAATACGCTCGATCTGACTGAGATCGATGATCACCCCTGCAGGGTGTCGCTTCAGAACCAATGCTACTGCGGTGCGAATGGTCTTCCAGTGATCTTGGGTTAGGTCTCCGGAGAGGAAGATGACGTCCTCGGTCCAGTCCACGATCATTGCAGGTGGTACCTCACGTTCGTAATGACAACGCGCTTGCGCTGTGACAGTGCGAGTTTGATCGGTACCGCTGCGTTGTTGTGTAGTGCTCGGTGCCACCACTTCGCAGGTACCGCTTCCGGCACGATAACCGTGACCCAGGTTTCGGGGTTTTCATTCAGTGTCTCGTCCACGTACTCGATAATAGGGTCCACGAGAGAGCGGTACTGAGATTCGAGGACCACGAGTGGAATGCCGAAGTTGTATCGTTCCCAGTCCCTCTTCAGCTCTTGGGTCTTCGCCGGATTGATTGACACGTGAAGCGCACGGCAGTCGAGACCGATGGAGCGTGCGTAGTTGAGGGCGGTTATCGTCCCTATGTGTACTCTCGGAACGAGCACGATGGCCGTGGTCAATCTCTGCGACGGGACGGCGAAGTCTTGGAGTTGGAGTTGCTGCGTATGCCTCTCGTAGTGGCGGTGGATTCGAATGAACACCCACATCATGCCCGCGCCGATAACAGGAATCATCCACGCGCCTTCGGTGAACTTGCTCACGATGAACACAATTCCCACTACCGTTGTCGCGACGGCTCCTAGCAGGTTCATCGTCATCTTGGGCAGGTTGCCGCCGAGCTTCCGCCAGTGTGCGACCATGCCGAATTGCGAAAGGGAGAACGTGATGAACACGCCTCCGGCATACAGGGGGAGCAAGCGGATGGTCTCACCGCCGAAAGCATAGATCAGGCCGATCGAGACCGCTGTCAGCAGCACGATTCCCCAGTGGAAGACCAGCCTGTCGCCCACGTTCATCAGTTGGCGGGGCAGAAAGTCGTCTCTGGCAATGAAACTGCACAGCCGTGGAAAGTCGGCGAAAGCGGTGTTCGCAGCAAGAATCAAAATCACCACAGTTGCGGCCTGGATGACATAGTAGAACCACGTTTTACCTACGAGGCCCCGAGCAATCATCGAGAGGACTGTTTCGTATCCCGGTGTGCCCTCGTGGAGCGGGATCACATGTAGCTTGTTCGCGAGGAAGCTGGTTCCAACGAAGAGGGTGATGGAGATCACCGCGAGCATCCGCAGGGTCCTTGCGGCGTTGATCGGCTCCGGGGGACGGAACGCGGGAACACCGTTCGCGATGGCCTCTACGCCCGTAAGGGCGGTACATCCCGCTGAGTACGCCTTCAAGAGCATGAAGAACCCAATAGGAACTATGGTAGTAGCGGCCACGTGCTGCGTTTCGACCGTGTTCATCGGCTGGATGCTGCCAGTCACGACTCTCCATATGCCGAGACCTACCAGCGAGAGCATGCTTAGGACGAAAAGGTAGGTCGGAATGGCAAAGAATACGCCGCTCTCCCGAAGGCCTCGGAGGTTCACGATGGCAATCCCTAGAATCATAGCGCTGGCAAGGTGAGAACGCAGGGGCTGGAGCTCCGGGAATGCCGAGATCATGGCGGCGACCGCAGCAGCTTCCGATACGGAAACGGTCAACACGTAGCCGATTAGCAGCGCGGCACCGGCGACTCTGCCCGCACCCGACCCGAGGTTTTCCGACGCCACGATGTAGGACCCGCCTCCATTGGGATAGGCGAGCACCGTCTGCGTGTACGAAGCAGCCACCACCGCTAGCAGAACCGCGATACCGAAGGAGATGGGAACCACCAGCGGAAGATGATTGATCGAGGCAGCAAGCAGGACCAGCATGATCGCCTCGGTCGCGTACGCGACAGACGAGAGCGCGTCGGCGGCGAACGTCGGCAGAGCGAATATGACACTTAGGCGCTCATGCCTAGCTCGCTTCGACGGAATCGGCGGGCCCTGAACAAGGCGAACCAGGCCGCGAATGAGATTAGGCATATGCTGATCGCATCGGGTGTTACCGCCCTACCTAGGATGAAGCAAACACCCCGAGGCCTGCAGTGTAGGTGGCCTTCACGCTTAGGTCCGGTTTCAGCAGCACGAAGTCTGCCCTTCGGCCGGGGGCCAAGACACCCATCTCTTCCTCCAATCCCAACGATGCGGCAGGAGCAGTGCAACACAGATTCACCGCCCGCTCCAGCCCCACCTCTCGCGCGGCATTGCGAAGTGCGTCGTCCAGCGCTATGGTGGAGCCTGCGAGCGTACCATCAGACAGCCTGGCCGCGCCACTCGCCACTGTGGCAGGTAGGCCCCATAGGTCGAACCGATATCCGTCTTGCATTCCAACGCCCGTCGTTCCATCCGATACGGCAATCACCCCACGGGAGCCTTTCGCCTCGCACAGGAGACGGCATGCTACAGGGTGGACATGGATATCGTCCCAGATCAGTTCTGCCGCTAGCTCCGATCGAGTGAGTGCCGCTCCGGCTACTCCAGGCTCCCGGTGGTGAAGCCCGCGCATCGCATTGAAGCAGTGCGTGGCGCGGCTCGCCCCAGCATCGATGGCGGCGCTGACTTGATCGTAGGTCGCCGCGCTGTGCCCCACGGAGACGCGTATGCCAGCATCAACGAGCCTGCGACACGTGTCCAAAGCTCCTGGGAGTTCGGGTGCCAAGGTCACGATCCTCAGTTCACCCATCAACTCCCCGAGCGCGGCTTCCATCTCGACGAAGTTCGGTGCACAGAGGTGATCGGCGTTCTGAGCGCCTTTGTACTGGGGGTTCAGGAACGGCCCCTCCAGGTGGCAACCGAGGACCAAAGCTCCTTCGCTGGGCCTCTTGCGAACGGTAGCGGCCGCCCGTACTGCGGCTGTGATAGACGGCCATGGCGCGGTCAGTGGTGTCACCAGAAAAGCCGTTACACCCCGAGAGGGCAGGAGCGCGGCGTGACGGCGAATGGTCTCTTCATTCCCGTCCATCTGATCGAGACCGAACCCGCCGTGTACGTGCGTGTCCACCAGGCCCGGCGCAACGAGAAGGTCGCGGGCGTCCACGTCCAGTGGTCCAGGCACCTCTCCGGGTTTGGGGGCGCGCACGGAAGCGATTCGGCCTTCTCGTATCTCGAGTACCGTTGCCGATGCGTCCATCACACTTCCCAGCAAGCGGCTCGCGAACACGCGGTATGGGTCTATGCTCTCAGGCAAAACGCACCTCCAGCCGCCCTTGTGAGTTTGCCGGAAAGCTCCAGTAGCGTCAAATCGGCTGCAACGTCTGGTAGCGGCCTGCCCACGATGCGTGCTATCTCGTCCAGCTTCTTCGGCACCGTCTCCAGCAGCGTAAGAAGCCGCTCCTGCTCTGCCGAGACAGCGGGCACTGCATCTTCTTCTGAGGGGATCACCTCTCGACCAAGGTCTTCGACGACGTGCATGGGCGACGTGACAAGGGTTGCCCCTAGTCGCAGCAGATCATGATTGCCTGCGAAGGACGGAGCGTGGTAGGGGCCGGGTACCACGAGGACCTGACGCGAGTCCTCGTTGGCGAAGTTGGCCGTCGCGAGGGCATGGCTATCGCGGGGGCACTCGATGACCACGACCGCTTCGCAGAGCGCAGCGATGAAGCGATTGCGCCTGGGGTAGGTGCCTGCCATTGGACGTGTGCCGAAGGGGAACTGCGACAGGATCGCGCCCCTCTCCACCACGGCTCGGTACATGCGCGCATGGTCCTCCGGATAGCACATATCTAGGCCGCATGGCAGAACGACCATGCAGCGGCCCCCGGCGTCCAGAGCGGCACGTATGGACATAGCCTCGATGCCATAGCTCCCACCTGTGACAATGACTACTCCCATGCGTCCCAGCTCCCGCGCGAAGAACTCGGCCGCGGAAAGGCCATAGGGCGTCGCACTTCGGGTGCCGATGATGGCAACCGTGAGTGCCTCCGGCTCGGGTAGGACGCCGCGTACATAGAATGCTGTGGGCACACCCTTCGCGTGTCGCAGCAACTCCGGATAATCTGCCTGCACCTCGCGACACACACTCACATCGGGGTCGGCCAGCAGATCCCGCTCTCGGTCATCCAGAGAGTCCCACGAGCGCAACCGTCGCTTTTCGCCCTCCGAGCACCCTGCTTGCTCCCAAGCTCGCTCGCCTGCCGCAAAGACAGCGCTCGGCGAGCCATGAGTGTCTAGTAAGGACCGTGCGCGCAGCAGCGCGATGTCCGCCCGGATCCAGCGATGCCACTCCAGGTCGGCTTCGGTTGGAGCCCGTCGCAGATCGAAGAGGTTAGCCGCCGCCACCCTCGTGTGAGCGCCCGCCACGGCCCCCTCCGCCACCTAGGTCGTCCGTGCCGCGGGATTTGGGGATGCCGGGCTGGAGAGAGTTGTCAATCGTCACGTCCCACGTTCTCGATAGCACGTTGCCCATCCAGTCCCGTGCTCTGATCTCGAAGGTGTGTCTGCCATCTGCCAGTGGACGAACCAACTCTTCGGATTTCATTTGATAAAGCACGATACCCTTGAGGGGGTCGAAGAGTGGGGTGTCACCACTGGGCTTCAGCGCCTCTCCGTCGAGCAGCAACTCCACACTGCCTTCCACGATGCCGGAACCCAGATCTTCCAAGCCGACCTGGACATAAAGCGGAGGCCGACCCGAGATCATGTCTCCAGGGGCCGGTATGAGATGAAGCACTGCCGGCGGAGTCAGGTCTACAGCGTCCTTTGCGCTGAAGGCGAATAGCTGCCCGTACTCTGTTAGTACCAAGAGGGTATCGCTCGCAACCGTGGGCTCCGAGGAGATGCTGGACCAGGTGGGCGTGCGGGTAGTGCCACCGCTAGACACGCGCAGCCCAGGCGGCGGCTTCAACAGATAGGTCCACAGCGTCTCTCCGGAGCCGCTATCGAGGCCGTATACTAGACCCCGACGAAGCGGCAGTACGAGTGTATCACCCGCAATGGTGGGGGATGCCTCGAGCGGATAGGGCATGGTCACCGGCTTCTGCCATGTCTGTCTGCCGCTCATGTCGAATGCGAAGACCTTGCCTTCCTCGGTCGCGGAGTACACGTGCCGCCCGTCGGATGCCGGCGACAACGCTGCAGGGCTACCAAGCTGTTTGGCCCACCTCGACCGACCATTGGCAGGGTTCAGCGCGACGAGCGAATTGCCGGAGTTCACGAACATGTATTCGCCCGAGACTGCGAGGTGGGCTCCACGTGATAGGCCGGTGAGTCGCTGGCGATATCGCACCTTTCCGGTCGGAGGCGTGATCCCGTGGATTACGCCGTCTTCCGAGAGTGCGATCACGTTACCCTCGGCCACGCACACTGGCCCTTGGACTGCACCTCCTGCTTTGTAGGGCTCGGTCCACACTGGGCTGCCCGACTTGCCGTCTAATGCGAACACTCGCCCGTCACTCGTGCCGATGTATACGACGCCGTTCGCGTAGGTGGGTGGTGTCGTGATGGACACGCGCGCGTTGAACTGCCACACCAGCCGCCCAGTCTCCACGGAGAGGACGTAAAGAGAAGCGTCCGACGCCGCACAGAACACCAATCCATCACCGACGGCGGGCGAGAGCCGGAAGCTGGCGGGGATCTTCTGCCCGGCAGGGTATCCCCACACGACTGCCCCGTCCGCGAGTCGCAGCGCAGTCACCTGACCCCCGAGCCCGACGTAGACGATACCTCCGGCTACGGCAGGCGAGGAGAGCGACTTGGCCCCCGATTCGCCGAGCCATTGCCACTTGAGCGCCGCCGGCACGGTTAAGGCGTCTGCCGCCCCCGAGTGCTCCGGCCCGCCTCGGTGCATGGGCGACTCGGCAGCCGCAAAGACAGTGAAGAGAATGGGGAGTGCAGCGATTGCGAGCGTCTTTGTTCTCATGTTCAGCCGACCTCTCTTTGAACTCCTGTGCCGCGTCGGGCCAGTAAGTATAGATGCTCGTCCGACCGCGTGTCAAAACACGAGCGGGCTCTTTCCAAATACGGTTGCCCGCCACCTCGTCGTTCATTTTCGGTGTCACTAGAGCGGGCGACCTGCGCGGAATCGACTCGACGTTCCGTTGGACGGGACAAGTCCTGAGACCTTCGCGAATTACCTGTTGCCGCGCGGTCGGTTTCGGTGTATACTAGAGTTGACGTCTATCGGCGTCGGACCGTATTTGTGACGGATTCGTGTTTGGATTGACCGGTCCGCCACTCGAAGAGGCTCCATGAAGGAGCGTCGGAGGGGGCCGGAATGAAATGGGTGGTAAACCGTTGAACCGTTTGGTTGGCTTGTGCCTGGGTGGGCTCGCCGTGCTGATTCCAGTCAGCGCGCACGCCTATTTGGCTGACCTGTACTTCCGGAATCTCGAGACGGGCGTTCGCAGCTTCGTGACGCCGGTCCGGCCAGGAGACCGGGTCGCAATCAGCTTCGATTTCTCCACCTCCCCGGACGAGAACCTGGCATGGACGGAGCTATCCGGGTTCATCAACTTCCAGGGGTCCAGTGTGGTGACCTGGGCGGTCGCGCAGCAGATCGTCCAGTATATCCGTGACTTTCACGACATTCCGAGCCTGCCCTACTCGACGTTCGTGTATGGGCCGGGCGAGGTACGAAATGACAAGAACGATCCAGGGCGGCAGAGTGCCACGTTTATCACATCCGCAGGGCTCTACTGGCGGATGAATATTGACCCGAACGAGTTCCAGGCGAAGCACGGATTCAACCGGATTGCCGAGTTCACGGTGCCTCTCGACGCGCAAGTGGGAGAGACGCTGGAGTTCGGCCGCCGAAACTTGCTGGGCACGAACGATGTCTCGTCTCGGATCATCGACTCGGTGAATCGTCGTGATGGTCTTCAGTTCAATCGCATCATCATCGTGCCGGAGCCTGCAGCTGTCATCGGCTTGTTCATCGGCGTATGGGCCGTCGCTGCGCTAGGTAGACGAAAGCGAGAATAGGGTTCTCCAAGCTTGCAGCATCCACGTCCTTGCTGCTCACGGCCCCGGCCATTCGGCCGGGGCCGATGCCTTTGGACCTGTTGTCGCCGCGGGGTTGTGCCAGAATCGGTCGGGCTCCGTGCGCGGCTGCCCACAGAACAAGGAGGGTGAGCATGAAGGTTTCCATTATCGGCGGTGGTGGGCGCGTGGGTTCGAATGCCGCCTTCGCACTGCAGCAGGGGGGCATCGTCCGCGAGATCGTGATTGTGGATGCAGCGCAGGACATGGCGGAGGGCGAGGCTCTCGATCTGCGTCACGGCGCATCGCTTTCTGCACCGCAGATAATTCGGGCTGGGGGATACGACGCGGTGGCAGGCTCTGATTGCGTGGTGATCACTGCGGGGTTGCGACGCAAGCCCGACGAAACTCGGCTCGATCTGATTAGCCGAAATGTAGAACTTTTCAACGGAATCTTGGACAGTTTGATGTCGGTGAAGTTGGCTCAGGGGGCGTGCATTCTGGTCGTGTCAAACCCGGTTGACATCCTTACGCAGCTCGCATTCGCGAAGACCAAAATGGGGCGATCGAAGGTGTTCGGACTGGGAACGGTGCTGGACACATGCAGGTTTCGGTCTTTCCTCGGAGAGTTCTTCAACGTTGCTGCAACGGACGTGAAGGCGCTGATCCTGGGCGAGCACGGCGACTCCATGGTGCCGATTTGGAGCAGCGCGACAATCAACGGCGTCGCACTGAGCAGCTTTCCGGGCTACTCGCCGGAGAAGATGAACGATATCTTCGAGATGACGAAGACCAGCGGTGCCGAGGTGATCCGTCAGAAGGGCGGCGCGGGCTGGGCCGTGGGTGTGTCCATCCGTGAGGTGGTGGAGGCGGTAGCTCTGGACAAGCGCGCGCTGCTGCCTATCTCGGTGTATCAAGAAGGCGCACTGGGGATCCGAGACGTCTGCCTGTCGCTTCCCACGATTGTGGACTGCAGTGGTGCGGCGTCGGTCATCGAGCCTTCGGTGAGCGACAGCGAGCGCGAGCTGTTGCTGAAATCCGCGGAGTCCCTGCGCGACGTGCTGGACAAGGTGCTGTAGCTCTCGGGATCTCCACCGTAGGGATACCCGGTTACTGGCACTACTCCCCGGCTGCGCAACCTCCTCATGCTGAGCTTGTGGAAGCATGCCATGGCCTGTCCCACCTGTTTCACACGTAGGTACTACCCAGCGGCCACCGGTCACATGCTTCGACAGGCTCAGCATGACGAGAGACTTAGGTGTTACCGATAGTACACGCCCTATCCCTGACCACTCGTAGTGGTGAGGGCGGTGTCGCTGCCAGGTTCCTCCTATCCCTGACCACTCGTATTGGTGAGGGCGGTGTCGCTGCCGGGTTTCCTCCTATCCCTGACCACTCGTAGTGGTGAGGGCGGTGTCGCTGCCGGGTCTGACCTACGCCTGTAGGTCCATCGTTCCCGCGAGGTAAGACTCGTACGCCGCGAGGTCGAAGTGACCGTGGCCCGAAAGGTTGAACGCGATCACCCACGGCTCGCCCGCTTCCTTCGCGCGCAGCGCGTGAAGGATGGCGGAATGCACCGCGTGCGCAGATTCTGGTGCCGGGATGGTCCCCTCGCACCGCGCGAAGGTGATAGCGCTCTGGAACACCTCGCCCTGGTGGTAAGCCTCCGCCTCGATCACGCCCTCCGCTAGCAGATGGCTGACTAGTGGTGCGGAACCGTGGTAGCGCAGGCCTCCCGCGTGAACCGGAGGTGGTATGAACTTGTGTCCGAGCGTGTGCATCATGATCAGCGGCGTGGTCTCGGCGGTGTCCCCAAAGTCGTACTCCCGCCTTCCCCCTGTTAGTGTGGGGCATGCGGAAGGCTCCACGGCAATGATGCGCGTCCTGGTTCTGTTCGACTTGATCTTGTCGTGAGCAAACGGGATCGCGAAGCCGCCGAAGTTGCTGCCTCCACCATGACACGCTATCACGTAATCTGGGTATTCGCCCGCGATCTCCATCTGCTTCTTCGCTTCTAAGCCTATCACCGTCTGGTGCAGAAGCACATGGTTGAGAACGCTTCCTAGCGAGTAGTTCGTGTCATCGCGCTTTGCTGCATCTTCTACGGCTTCCGAAATCGCGATGCCCAGTGAGCCCGGTGAGTCCGGATGCTCGGCGAGAATGCTGCGACCGGCGTTCGTCAGTTCGGACGGACTGGCTACTATCTCCGCGCCGTACGTCTTCATCATGATACGACGATATGGCTTCTGATCATAGCTGACACGTACCATGTACACCATGCACTCGAGCCCCATCAGGCGGCAGGCACATGATAGCGCGGAGCCCCACTGGCCCGCTCCCGTTTCGGTTGCCAGTCTCTTGATGCCGGCTTCGCGGTTGTAGTATGCCTGCACCAACGCGGTGTTCAGCTTGTGGCTCCCCACGGGGCTGTGATGTTCCGACTTGTAGTAGATGTGCGCGGGGGTGTCGAGCGCCTCTTCCAAAGCACGCGCGCGAAACAGCGGAGTGGGACGGTACAGCCGATAGATGTCCCGCACCTCGTCCGGGATCTCGATCCATCTTTCCGGCGACATCTCCTGTTGGATGAGTGCCATCGGGAAGATCGCAGCCAGGTCCTGCGGCCCGATGGGTTGTTTGGTGCCCGGATGCAGCGGCGGCGGCATCGGAGTCGGTAGGTCGGGCAAGATGTTGTAGAAGTGCGAAGGGATCTCGGATTCTGGAAGCGTGATCTTGGTGTCGGTCATCGTTCGGCTGTCCTCGGTTCTGGTTCTCGCGCGGCCCGTCTCGGACCCACAGACGATATTGTCGGTGATTCTTGCACACGCAGGACCACCGTCGGGCCCCGAAGGCGGTCCAGGATCGGGGAAGGGCCGGGACGGCGCGCAGTCGTATTGACGAAGAGTAGGCACTTCGGAAGGAGTGAACATGGACATTGCGTGCAGGCGTGAGGGTGATCGCTGGGTCTTCAGTCGAGCCGGTGAGGCGTGGGGCGATGTGCCTGCAGCTCCGTCGGGGCTGAAATCCGAGGACCGATTTGATCAAGTTCAGCCCGGAATCTTTCACTGGACACGCACCTGGCGAATGAAATACTCCGGTCCGGCACGGTTGACGATGGACTTCCACGCCGGCTATCACGCCGAGTACTCGATGATACCGGGCGTCTCGTATGGCGGCAATCTCTGGGGCAGTGGCAAGGAGCCCAAGGGCTTCAAACTGGACGGAGAACCGTGGGCTTTCGCTTGCCACCGCACCTCGGTGCCGGGATGCACGTACTCAGAGGGCCCGGGTCGCTCCGTCGCGCTTTTTGGAGCGGGCACGAAGGGCGGTTTTTCATGCTCCCTCATTCCGGAGGCCGACCGGACCATCCATCGCTTGGTGTGGCCGGAGGAAGAGACGCCGCAAACCTATACCGCTCGCGATACCTATGGACCGCCGTACCGGGACACGCTCGTACTGACGGAAGGTCAGACCGTTACCGCCTCGGCCTACCTAGTGTTCGCCGACGCCTCGAAACCGAAGACGGCTTGGAGGACCGCACTCGACATTGCATGGGACCTGAACCATCACGAGGTCGCACCGTGGTTCCCGCCTTCGGATCTATGGCGATTGGGCGTTCAGTTTGCCAAAGAGAGCCTGTGGGCCGAGGAAGACCCGTTTCGTGGATTCAGCATCGGGCTCGTCTGGACAGAGGATGGCTGGCGCCAACGCGCGACGCGCAAGTACGAAATCGGTTGGGCGGGGCAGAACGGCTCGCTGGCCAACTCGCTCCTGTGGGACTACCTGCAGAATGGTGACGAAGGCTCGCGGGACAAAGCGCTGTCGTGCCTGGATGCCTGGGCGGAGCACGGTAGGCTCGGCGGTGGGTTGTTCTTGCATCTCTTCGACTTCGTGTTGGGTGGGTGTAAGAGCCCGCCGGAAGTGGACGCCTGCAACCTGGGCGATGCCGCGCTGGAGTTCCTCGAGGCTTCTGCACTGTGCGAGAGGTGTGACATCGCTCGGCCCACCTATCGGCAAGTGGGTCTGGATATATGCGAGTTCATCCTGCGACAGATGGCGCCTTCTGGTAGGATCGGAAGGTCGTGGGCACAGGACGGCACACTCACTCATGCCGATGGCACCATTGGTGCATTCTGTATCCCTCCGCTCCTTCGCGCGTATGAGCTAACAGGCGAGTCGCGCTATCTCGATGCGGGACAGAGGGCATACGAGTATTATATCGGCGGCTTGCTTCAGCACGGTTTCACCACTGCCGGAGCTTTGGACACCGATTGCATAGACAAGGAATCCGCACTCCCACTGATGGATGCGGGCGTGTGGCTGCATCGCCTGACAGGAAAGGCCACCTATCTCGAGTGGGCGGAGGATGCGGCGTACTACCTGGCATCCTGGCAGTGGCATCATACCGTTCCATTCGGCGAAGACACGACACTCGGCAAGTTAGGGTACGACACGTTCGGTGGCACCTCGGTGTCTGCGCAGCACCACCATCAGGACCCGTTCGCGTTGTCCTTCGTGCCGTCGTGGTTGGAACTGGCGCGCCTCACCGACTATGAGCGGTGGCGCCAACGCGCGAGGTCCGCTTGGGCGAACGGCACCATCGGTATCTCGGACGGCGACCTCGTGATCCGGGGCAAGCTGCGGCCGGTAGGTAGCCAGGACGAAGGTTTCTTCCACACCCGCTGGCTGGAGTTCGGTGACGTGTGTGACTGGCTGGTCTCTTGGCCCACCGCCTTCCGCCTGTGCACCCTCCGCCGCTTGCCCGACTGGTCGGAGCTGCCGGGTTAGCCCGTGGCAATGTCCCACAGGCGGCCGATGCACACGATCCACTCCCGCATAGTCTTCTCTGCCACTTCGGGATCGGTCAGCGGTTCGTCCACGTGGGCGACGTGCCTTCCACGAAATGTGTTGACGGCTCCCAGTTGCTCATATAGGCCGGCAAACCGGGCATCGGAAAATACCCGGCACACGTCGGCCCATACCCCGGCAATGCGGAGGGCGTCTCGCGCTGCGAACTCAAGGCAGAACAATAGTGTGCCTATACGGTTGCAGTTGGCCCTATGGACGACGATGCGCTGTAGGTTTCGCTGATTTTTCTGGAGAACCGCCGTCAGAGCACTCGGCAGGCCCTGCACATACGGGTCGAAGTAGCAGTGCTGGTCAGCAGAAGACTGCGGAACGCGGGGTCCGAGATACCGGACTAAGATTTCACCGCAAAGCTGTTCCAGGGGATAAAGGAGAGGCTGGAATGCGCTTCCGAATTGAGGGTAGTTCTTGGTGCGGTCGTATTCCAGTTGACTAACAGCCTGAACCACGTAAGCCCGGAGCGAATCCGGCAACTCGATCAGACCGGCAGCCGTTACCATCTTCGCGGCCCGCTGCTCCTTCACCTCATTGGGCGTTAGCTCTAGCGGCAACTCCGCCTGTCTGGTATTCACCGATTCTAGCAACGATTTCAGCCGTGGAGCACAAGTTCGAGCGAGCCCCTCGATCGACAACTCGGTTTGAGCCTCCAACAGCGCCATCGGCACGAACAGGTAGTGCCATTTGTGGTTCTTGGTGGAGGCCGCCCGGCACCACTCTATGGCAGCCGCGGCCTTGAACGGAACGGCGCTGTCCTCCTGACCCTTCGTCTCTACTAGGTAGTAATCGCCGGATTGGCCGCGCACGATAAAATCGGGCCAGTACAGCCTCGGCCGGCCCGATGGGGCAAGGTAATCGAGCGTCAGTTTCTGCGGCCCGGCGTTTCGTGCGAAGGCAGCAACGTCGGCTGAGTTGTCGCAGAAATTCGCGAAGTGAGCCTCCAGGGCCGTATCGCACGGCACAAGGTTGAACATCGTCTTTTCACCCGTGACGCATGGGCGTGTGGGAGTGTGAGAGGCTTGGTAGGGCCGCCAGTTCGACATCCGGAGTAGCGTCTGCCCCCGCTTGCGTTCGTTCTTTCGAACCGTGTGTTTCAGGATGAGCGGAACGAACGTCGCTCGAATATACTCGTGCACGTCCGTGTCCGACATCCGGTGGTCAATGGAACCGTCGTACACCGACACCTCGCGCTCGAACAGCACCTTCTCGATGAACTTCTGCACTAGCGGCGCCAGTACACCGTGTGCGCATTGAAGCCCGCAAACTCGTTCCAGTTCCTTCACGAACACGCTGATCGCCGTGTAGCCCGAGGCGAGCAGACCGCGATCAACCTCAAACGATGCAACGAGTTCATCCGTGAAGAGCGCCCTCTCCTCGAAAGTCACGGTGCCCGAGGTGGCAGTTCCGACCGGCAAAGGCTGAAACCCTTGCGCGCGGAACTGCGCCTCCACATCTCCGATCGTCAAGTCTTGCAGTACAGCGGTCGTCTGAATGGCGTCTGATACTAGTGGGATCTCGATCTCGAGGTCTTGTACCGGCTTCTTCGGGTCAACAAAGATCGATACCGTCGTGGGCTGAATCTGACCCAGATCCACGACGTCCGGGAACAAACCTTCCGATTCCAACTCGTCCTGGTACAGCTTCGTGAAGGCCTTGTGCTCGACCACCGTCACACGTTCCACCGGCGCCGTCGTTCCAGGGAAGGTCATTCGGCGAAGGCCCCTGCCGAGCGTCTGCTCTGCCAGGATGTTGGACTCGGCGGAGTAGGGACGGAGCGGCACGATGGTGGTCACGTTGCGAACGTCCCAGCCCTCGCGCAGCATCATGACCGACACCACGCAGCGATACGGACTGTCCTCTTTGTCCAAGTCGCGCGATAACTGTCGCAGCAGCCTAAGGTCCTCGTCCGAAATCTGCCTCTCGTTCGGCACGAACTCCCTGACTGCATTCCTACCGCGGCCTCGCGTCTTGATCGTTCCCTTCAGATTCGTGTGTAGGTTGATCACTCTGTTCTTTAGAAGCGGGTATTCGTCCGAGTTTAGGGCAGTGGCGACTTCGTCTGCCGCCCGCGTGTCCTCGGTCATAACGAACAGAATAGGCTTTCGCGTCTTCTCCCACTCCATGTATGCCCTTTCGTATTGCGCATACCCCAGTCTCAAGTGTGTGTGGTAGCGTTGCGCCGCACTCTGCCCAGTTACCTCTCTAATGGCATCGGACTTCCCGATCACGGGGGCTTTCACGATACCGGCATCCACCGCTTCTCCGAGTGGGAAGTCGCAAACGATGTGTCGAAACAACGTGCCGTCGTTGTGTTTCGGCGTGGCCGTGAAGTCGAGTTGCATACAGATGCCTGCGTTACCACGATCGCGGCTCTGACGATGCAAAGTCAGTACCGCTTCGTTCCACGCCGATTCGGGGTCGTGAAGGTGATGTGCCTCGTCGTTGAGCACCATGATCGCTGGGTGGCTCGAGATGCGCTTGCGGAGTCCCTCGCCCACTCGGAGAGCCTGAGCACGCCTGACCGATGGACCTGCCCACGATGGCGAGTCGTCTGCTGCGGTTCCGTTCTCCCTTTCGTATAAGCGGTGGATGTTCGTCAAGTACAACGCTCCTCTGCACGCGGAGCCGCCAGGCGCATCCTGCAGTACCACCTCCAGGTCGAAATCGTCCTTCCACTCGGGTGGAAGCAGCGGGTCGTCGTAAAAGATGCGTGCGGACTCGAAATCCTCTTTGAGCCGCTCGAACACGATCAGGTTCGGCGCAATCGCGACGAAGTGCCGCGGCATGGTCGAACCAGTTTCAAATAGACTATGAAAGTAACTCCACACTATGGCGAGGCTCATCACCTTGGTCTTGCCTCCGCCCGTCGCGATCTTGCAACAGTAGCGCGCCCATTGGTCTTGTTCCGGCAGCACCGAGTCGGTGAGCAAGGCATCGTCTTCTTCCAATAGTGACGATATCATGTCCGAGAGGCACCGGTACTGCGCCACCTCGTACAACCAGATGATTGCTTCGATTCCTTCGCGCTGGCACCAGTGATAGCGAAAGTTGCCCGGGTGGGCCGTGTCGAACCAGTGGTACAGAAGCGTCTTCGTCGTGTCGCTGGCACCCACGTAACCGTTGTGCCGCCACATGTCGAGCTCGTGGCGAAGGCGTGGGACGAGCAGACACTTGCTGGGTCGCCGGCCGACCTGCACGATTGCGGGCCCACCCTCTACCTGATTCGGAACACGATGCTTCGTAGGTGGCTCCCACGGCTCGAACAGCGGTCGTAGCGCATCGGGATTGAACATCTCGGTCATGCGTCCACCTCGATCACCGTCGTCGTGTCCACTCCGAACACGTCTATCACCTTCACGCAGATCCGTTTCCTGCCTCTGTTGGGGTAGGTGTAGTAGCAGTCGCTCTCGGTCTTTAGCGAGCGGTCCTTGCGGGTGCGGTAGTCCTGCCAGTGGTGCTCGAACGGTTTGTCGTCCCGGTGCTCGAAGTCCACCGCCCAAAAGTCTATGAAGTCGAAAGGTGAGCGCACCGCCCGTTCTCGCAGCACCTCCAGCTCCCTCTCCGGCACCTCTGCCAGTGATGGAATGAAGTTGGTCAGGCGAACGTCTACCGCGTGTTTGCCGCTCTTCGGGTGTTTGTGAACGAGCGCTTCCGCCTCCACCGCGCCGGCATCGAAGAACTGCACTTCATTTCGGTTGGCTTCCATGATCTCGCGCGGGATGTATTTCAGTGATATGTCTACCCCCGAATCCTTCACTACTCCGGCGATGCGCAGACGAAGGTTCATCTCGAACTCCCATGCCAGGCACACCACGCGCCTACCGCCCGCGAACTTCGCGGCTTCCGCCACCGCGCGCACTTTGTCTGCGGTCATGATGCTGTCTATGCTGTCCACGTACACGTAAGCGCCGCCTTTGGTGCCGTGGAGAAGGGGCGAGGGAGAGCTGTCTAGCGGGGCGGCGCGGAAGAACTTGAGCACGGTGGCGCGGTGCTGCTCGTCCGCGCCCTGCAGACGCTCCATCTGCCACCACTGCCGCTCGTAGCGGCCCAGGTTGTACACGTCGAAGGAGCGGTAGGGCTTTCCCGCCGCGTGCAACTCCCTCTGCACTCCGATCAGCCGCTTGCGGGTCGTGTGGATGGCGTATCTCCCTAGGTCGCATCCGATCCACCGTCGGCCTAGCTTCTCCGCCACCGCCATCGTTGTGCCGGAGCCGCAGAAGAAGTCCGCGACGAGGTCGCCCTCGCGGGTAGCCCAGCTAATCACGCGGGCCAGGAGACCCTCCGGCTTTTGCGTCGGGAACCCGATTCCTAGCTCGTCCTGGCTACAGTGTCGCAGAGGCCGGACATCGCTATCGGCCCACAGCACGTCTACCTTCTGGCGCTTCGCCCAGCCTCCGTTAGCGGCTCGTTCTAGGAAGTACTTGATATACACCTGTCCGCCACCCGAGCGGTACACCCGGCCTTCCGTTTCCAGGCGCGCGACGCTCTCATCTGTGTAGTCGCCGCGGGGAGCCAGCGTGAAGTAGCACTTGCGCTCTTCGTCCCACTGGGCTCCCTTGGGAGTCCCTGTCGAAGTGGTCTCGATCGGGACCAGCATCTCGGGCGCCTCTCCACACATCTTCGTTCCCGGGGACTTTGAGTACACCAGTAGGCTGTCTACGTTCCGACCGAGCTGGTTGGCTGCGACGGTGCGACCCAGACCTGGTGCACGCCTCCAGACCACCTCATTTCGATAGCACTCGCTGCCGAACAATTCATCCAGCAGCAGTCGCATCGCGCTGTTCACTCGCCAGTCACAGTGAAATACGAGGACACCCTCTTCTGAAAGGAGTTCATGCAGCAATGCTAACCGATGCGACATATAGCTCAGATACGAGTTCTGCTGCTGACCCCACAAGTCTCGGAAAGCGACTTCCTCGAGCACGGAATGGTTCTTGAATGCTCCGGGGTGCGTGTCTTCGTCAAGAACCACCTCCGCCGTGAAATCCGCGCCCACATCGAATGGTGGATCTATGTAGACCAGACCAACCTTCTCGCGAAGCTCCTTCAGCAGCGCCGTGCACACCAGTTTGTTGTCGCCCCAGATCAGCATGTTCCGAAAGTCGTCTCGGTGCGCGGACCTGCAGAACTCCGCCTCGTCGAACAGCCCCGGCTGCTCTGCGCGCGCCGCGTCCCTGGGTGCATCCACCGTCTCGACCTTCTGTAGCACCAGTGGGAAGTCTGGGAGGCTCACGGGCCGACGGTTGCCGTACTCGTCGTACTTGCCTTCCCACACCAGCTCGGTTTTCATCGTGAAGAGCGGATGCGGGTTGTCCGGTCCCCACGGCTTCATCGGGTCACTCGCCATGCCTCGGTTTTCGCAAGCCCAGTCATTGGTCCTGCCCGCCGCTCGGGCTCCATGCCCTCCCCGGGCAGGGAGCCGCAATCTCGCTTCGAATCCCTGCTGCATGAGGAGCATCTGGTTCGCAGTCGTCGCGTTGGCGAGCGTCGGAGCGGGCGCCCAGCAGCCGGGACCGCCCGTGGCCGATTTGGACACGCTGTACATCTCCCGCACCCCCAAGTACCCCGGTTACCTGCCCAAATACGACCTGAAGGGCAAGGAGGGTCAGCCGATTCTGGTCCGCCCCGGCACCTCCGAGCCGATGACACGAGAGGAGATCGCCGCGCGCCAGATGTGGCCGAAGGAGGGCGAGCGCGTCACCTACACCGCCGTGGTGGAGAACAAAGGCACCGCCGATTCGCAGCCCTTCGACTGGGCGTGGTACGTGGACGGCAAGAAGGTCTTGGAGGGGAAGACCGAAAAGGGTCTGAAGCCCGGAGAGCGCACAGAGTTCACCTACGTGTGGCCGTGGAAGAAGGAGCAGCACGAGATCGCCTTTTGGGTGGACCCGATGGGCCGCGTGCGCCAATACTCCTATGTCAACGACAAGCGCACCGTGTGGACACATGCCAAGTTGTTAGTCTGCTATGTTGATCGCGTTACCTACGAGTCGTTCGCGAAGAACCGCAACTTCCTCGGCACCTATAGCTGCGAGGACTGGCTGCAGGTGCACGCCGACTGGATGAACCACCTATACTCACAGTCCGTCTACCCCGAGACCGTGCCAGAGGGAGTGCGCGACCGTATGGCAGTGGACTTCATAGGTGTGATGGAGGACGAAAGGGCACACCACCAGAGATGGTCGAAAGGTCCTCCGCTTTCCGAAGGCTACGACGGCGGATGGTGGATCGGCCGCAACCCCGACTGCTCACAGTGGGCTGCGTACTGGGACTGGGGTCTCATCCACGAATGGGGCCACCAGATGGGTCTCACCGACCTGTATGCCCTGAACATAGGGCCCGAGAACAACCAGATTCTGGACGCGAAGGGTGTGCCTTTGCTCATCGGCAGGCACAACATCGCGCAGAACACCATGATGCACAACCACGGCCCGTGGGTGTTCAGCGAAGATCAGGCGATTGCGCTCAACCACCAGATGTGGCGGCGCCGAGGGTACTACGGCGATTACTACTACCAGCTGGCCGATAACAACTACGTCGAGGTGCTGGACTCCGTGGGCAAGCCGGTGCAAGGCGCGAAGCTTCGTTTCTGGCAGAGCCAAGCGGATGTCCACGGGTTCGGCGGCAGCCCCAGCTTCGCCGGTACGACGGGCAAGGACGGACGCTTCCTGCTACCCAATCGTCCCGCTCCCGAAGTGATCACGTATCCGGTGGGGGGTGGTGGTTACCGGCTGAAGGCTAACCCCTTCGACCTCATCAATGTGGTAGGCGGCAACGGTGTGTTCTTTGTGGAGGTGGTAGCGCGCGGACAGACGGACTACGTCACCTTCGACATCACGGAGTTGAACGTGCAGTGCGCGCGGCAGGGCCTAAAGGAAGCCACGCTCGCCTTGACCACGCAGCTTCCGGAAGCCGGCACACCGGCGCCACCTAAGGCGCCGAGTATACGCAAGTCCGGTAGGGAAGTAACACTCGCGCTGCAGGGGGCCGGACCATGGGTGGTGATGCGTGCAGATCCAGTGGAGTATCGTTGGAAGGTGATCGGTGAGACCGCGGCAGCCACCTACACTGACACATTGCCTGGTACGGGCTTGTACCGTTACGCTGTTGCTGCCAAGTCGGGTGGCAAGGTCGGTGCGCGATCCGAGCCGGTCGGCGTGGCGAGCATGACCGATCCGTGGGGCATAGCACTCGCACCCGATGGCTCTGCTTACATACGTGACAAGGCTAACGGTCAGACCCTTATGATACTGCCCGACGGAAGCGCTGTTGGCTATTTGGGAAGCGTGCACTGGCACTTCGAGGGCTCGGTGGATCACGCCACGGACGCAAAGGGCATGCTCTACGTGGCAAAGTGGCCGGACGGCTATGACCCGAAGAACGCGCGAATCCGCCGAATCGATCCGCGTGGTAATGGCATGGAGTATGGTCGTGAGGACCTGGTGTGGGGGCCCTGGGAAAACACCGATCCGGGGCACTTCCGCGAGCCACGTGGTATCTGGGTGTCTCCGCAAGACGGCACGATTGTGGTAGCTGATACGGGTAACGACCGAGTGCAGATCTTCGACGACGGTGGCAAGCTGCAAGGTGTCGTTACCGGACTGAATAAGCCCTGGAAAGCGATGCTGGCTGCCGGAAAACTGATAGTGTGTGATACCGGTGCGGGACGCGTCGTCCTTTTCGCGAGAGAGGGTGATACGTGGCGTGAGGAGAAAGTGATAGAGGGCTTCGAAGAGCCGACCTATCTGTGTGCCGACTCCGGGGCGACCGTCTGGGTTGCGGACCGAAAGCTGGGCCGCGTGTACTCGGTGAGTACGGAGACTTGGACCAGGACCGGCTGGAGCTACCCCGCTGAGGGCAAGCCGACTATCGAGGACCTGCGCGGCATCGCATACGACTCCCGACGCGGCGTGCTGCTCTATGTGGATGGCAAGAAGCTGAGTCTCGAAGTGACGAAGGTGATGGACTGAAGGAGGAATCGAGCATGGCAAGCAAGCGAGAGAGGGGATTGACACGAAGAGACTTCTTGCGCACTGCGGTAGCGGCCGGGGCCGGGGTGGGCCTCGTGCGTATCGCAGGTGCGGGCTCGTCGGCGGGTGTGGAGGCCACGCCCCCAGCCGTAGGACCTAGCATGATAGGCGTGCCGTACGAGGGCTTCCGCACGGTGCGAGTCGGGATAATCGGAGTCGGTGGGCGCGGTACTGGATTGCTGGGAGACCTGTTAGCGATTCCCGACGTGCAAGTGAAGGCCATCTGCGACATCGTGCGCGACAAGGTGCTCAACGCGCAGCGAATGGTAGTTCGCGCCGGGCAGCCGATCCCGGAAGGCTACTGGGCGAGCGAAACGGACTACGAGAACCTGTGCAAGCGCGACGACCTCGATCTGATCTACATCGCCACGCCTTGGGACTGGCATGTGCCGATGGCGGTGAGTGGTATGCTGTGCGGCAAGCACGTGGGCGTGGAAGTCCCGGCTGCCACCACGGTAAAGGACTGCTGGAAGCTGGTGGACACCTCGGAGAAGACGCGAAAGCACTGCGTGATGCTGGAAAACGTCTGTTACGGATACAGCGAGATGATGGTGCTGAACATGGTTCGCGCGGGCCTGTTCGGCGAGTTGACACATGGTGAAGCGGCCTATATTCATGACCTGCGCGGTCTGCTCTTCAGCGGTGGAGGAGAGGCGCTTTGGCGTAGAGAGGCACATACCAAGCGCAACGGAAACCTCTACCCGACTCACGGTCTCGGTCCCGTGGCGCAGTACATGGGTGTCAACCGAGGTGATAAGTTCGATGTGTTGGTATCTCTGAGCTCGCCGGAGAAAGGGTTCACACTCTGGCAGCAGACCCGTCTGGCATCAGACGACCCACGTCGCAAGGAGAAGTACGTCTGCGGCGACATGAACACCAGCATCATTCGCACGGCGTTGGGACGCACGATTATGCTTCAGCACGACACCGTCAGCCCGCGACCCTATGATCGTATCAACCTAATCTCCGGAACGAAGGGTACTTTCCGTGGGTTCCCGGATCGTATCTTCATTGACGGCCAACCCGACCACGACTGGCAGTCACTCGATCCCTTTCGCGAGCGATACGAGCACCCGCTGTGGAAGAAGGAAGGTGAAATGGCACGCAAGCTGGGTGGTCACGGCGGTATGGACTACATCATGAGCTTCCGCCTGATCGAGTGCATGAAGGAGGGACTGGTGCCCGATATGGACGTGTACGATGCCGCAGCATGGAGCGTCCCCGGACCTTTGAGCGAAGAGTCGAATCGCAAGGGTGGCATGCCGGTGAAGTTCCCGGACTTCACGCGTGGGCGGTGGAAGGAGCGGAAGGGTTAGTACCCAGTGCATCGAGTCTGGGCGCACCTTTAGATTGCGTAGATGGATCGTCATGCTTCGACAGTCTCCGCATGACGGATCGCCGTGCGTAGTCTGGTAGCGACCTGAACTCCTCATAGCATCAGGGTGGCGTGGTGGCAGGGCTAGGTAGCATCGGTTAGTGCCGAGGCCATGACTTCGGCAATGTGGAGCACCTGCAACCGGAGGCCGCGTTCTTCGATGCCTTGGTGCAGCCACAGCGTACAGCCTGGATTGCTGCTCAGGACGATGTCGGCTCCCGTACGAATGATGGCATCCAGTTTGCGTTCGAGCAGTTTACGGGCCATGACGGGCTGGTATACATTGTACAGCCCTGCGCTGCCACAGCAGTAGCTCTCGTCCAACTCGAGTGGTTCTATGCCAGGGATCAGCGATAGCAACTCGCGCGGCTGCGCTTTGATACCTTGCCCGTGCTCTAGGTGACAGGGATCGTGCAGAGCCACGCGAAGACGGGGAACCGAGTCGAGAGGCGCTGTCCATCCGCTACTCCAGAGGAACTCCGAAAAGTCGAACACCTCCATGTCCCGGTCGCGAAGTGCCTGCTTCAGGAACGCACCACAGCCTGCCGCTGTGACGATGAGTGGCGTGTGTGCTGGACAAGCCGATGCGAGGTCGTCGGCCAGTCGTTGGGCAACTGCTGGGTCCCCATAGTGAGCAGCCAGTGCGCCGCAGCACTCGGGATGCGAAATGGTTAGCACCTCGTAGCCGTTGGCCGACAGACACCGAGCGGCGGCCCTGGTAGTTGCCGGCAGGGTGACTCGTTGCACGCACCCGACCAGTAGTGCCACCGTGCCGCGTTGCTCACCCACAGCAGGAAGCATCTCGGGAAGGGAAGCCTCTTCATCGGCAATGGGTATGAGGGGCAAGCGAGTGCCACCCCCTAGAGCAAGACCGAGGATACGGCCCGAGAGTGGATGTGCCGCGAGCGGAGCTGTCTGCGCGAATCGCTTGGGTGACTGAGCGATGGATACCAGCATGTGTCTCGCGAACCAATGCCACGGTGGTCGCCGCCGATCGATCTCCGAGCGCGCGGTCATCAGTATCTTTTCATACGGGACTGGCGACGGACACGCCGTCTCGCATGCCAGGCAACCTAGGCATGCATCCATCTGCTCCTGCACTTCGGCCCAGCTCAAACGTCCTTCTGCCACTGCGCGCAAGGAGTAGATGCGACCACGCGGGCTGTGTGCCTCGTTTCCAGTCTCTACATACGTGGGACATGCTTGCAGGCACATGCCGCAGTGAATGCAGGCCCTCGTGTCGAAGGGTGCTAGTGTTTCGGCGCTATGCGTGTCCACGGAGTGCCTCGCCGATCAGGACTAGGTGTGGGTCGAAGGCGTCAATCACTCGCTTCCGCACGCTTCGCGGACCATCGGAGACCTTCCACCGCTCGATGCTCGGTCCAAGCTCCGCCCGCCACGTAGCATCACTCTTCCGGGCGAGAGCAATCGCCGTCGAGTAGTCTTCCGCGCGTGCCGAGTGCAGGAGCCACACCGCGCCACTAAGCGGTCGCCAGCGAATGGAAGAACCTGGGTACGCATCGTGCAACGACCGTGCTAGATCATGTATCTTGCTACGATCCACCTCGAAGCGAATCGCAGACTCCCACTCTTTACTGCTGCTCGACTGATTAGTGATAGCCCCGACCATCGTTTCTGCCCAGGTCAGTACCGATTCCTCTCCAACCACGTCGTACTCCGCGCAGAGTGAGTTCGCATCTGCAGTCAGCGTGAAAGACACCAAGTGGGGCGAGAGCCCCTCTGCTATAGTGTCCCTGTCTACCAAATCTTTCCAGCCACTCGATCCTATCCGGTATTGTTTGCGCCCTGGCATGGGCGCGAGCATCAGCGTCGCCTCTACGATAACCGCAAGAGAACCCCATGAGCCACACAGCAGTCGGTGAATGCCATAGCCTGCGGAGTGCTTGGTCACCTTAGCACCTACCCGGATGATCTCGCCCAGACCGGTGACCGCCACGAGCTCCAACACTCGGCGTCGCGGCGAGCCGAAGCCGTCTTCGCATGCCCCCGCACAGCTGGTCGCGATTGCGCCGCCGATCGTGGTAGGGCCCGTGACTTCGGCTTCCCAAGGCAACCATTGCTCGGCGGCACGAAGCCTCTCGTTGACGGCAGTGAGTTGTGCTCCCGCCCCGACGGTGCACATCATGTCGGCGGTGTAATGCCCGAATTCTTGCAGCCTGTCCGTCACGAGCGCCACGTCATATCGTTTGAAAGGAGGACAGGACGACATGCGTGACATCCCACCGACGACGAGGCACCCGAGGCTATCCGCGCTACACGCACGAAGGATCTCTGCCACTTCCTCGGCAGACGCCGGAGCCACTGCTATCGCCGGCGATGTTCCCCCTACTGGGTATCGCGCAGCGTCTCGCTGCCCGTCTGAGCCCACGATGCCAGCCAGTACCTGCAGACTGCTACTCGCCATCACACAGGCAGTAGGCGGTGTAGCTCGAGTGGCTCCATAGCGGTGACGAGGCAGGGGGATCGATGGTGATGCGTATGCTGCTCTTGCCCGCAGTATAGAGAGCGGGTAAGAAGAAGGAACGCTCCGACCACCTGCGAACGCGATTTTCCTCGGCAACATACCATGTTCCGACGAGTTGGCCGTCCACCAGAACACGCGCCCGCTGCCGCCCGTGGAACTGGTCGAAGAGCCGCAGCAAGAACACTCCCCGATTGTCCGGCTTTATCTTCAGTGTGAACTCCGATCTCCCGAGCGAGGCCGCGACCATCTGGGTGTGCTCTCCATGGTCTCGGCCCTCGAAGCGCGAAGTTAGCGCTTCTGGGTCGCTGATATTCTGCATCCTTGCATCGTGCATGTCACGAGATGCCGGATCGCACACGACGAATCGATCCGTCTCGATCGCCCTCGGACCACCTTCATACCAGAACAGTGCTCCGGAGTAGTCGAAGTTGCGATGGTTCTCGGTGCCGTGTTCGGTGCTCCACCGAATGCGCGAGGTGAACGGCACACTGACGAAGAGGCGGTACAGCGAGCAGTCGCCGTTGTATTGGCCTGTGCGGTCCACCATCTTCACGTATGGCTCGCCGTGCATCGGCAGGGTGAACGGGGTGTCGAGGAACTCGTTCGACCAGCCACCGAGGAAGTCGTCTTCGTGTCCCGTGCCATGCAGAGCGGGGCTACGTTCCGCGTCTACGTACACGCGAAGGTCGCCCTCCCACCACTGCTTGTTGTGTGGGTCGCCTGGTTCGATCGCCTGCACGACGGCTACCACCTTGCCCGCTGCGTGGATGTCCGCGTGCTCGAAGTCCTCTCCCAGCCGCGTGGGGCGCTCTTCGCGATACTGCGCTCGCAGATAGCCCGACGTCGCATGCTCATAGCGCTGGGGCGCCAGGTCCACCTCCAGGGTGACGGGTTCTGGGCAGGTGACACGTATTATCGCTGACTGCCAGAAGGGCATCGGCATAACGCTCACCAGCTTGGTTTTGTCGGTGAACCATGCCACGGCTCGCACGTTGGTGGGTGCCAACCCGATACCGAAGAATGTCCCCAGCGGCACGTCCACCCCCGTGCGCCCGTCCCACTCGCATACCACGCGCCCCTCGCGTAGAGCCTTCTCGGTAAATCCGGATGCGGATCGTACCGCCAGGCGGGTGACGACCCCAGAGCCCTCGTGCGACCACTCACTACCGGGCACTTGCCGTCGCCTGCCAGGTATCCCCTGCGGCGCTCCTGCTAGCACCTTCTCCCACAGCTTCCGCACCTTGGCCGAATCGTCGTCCGCCCGCCACGTCCGCAGGGGAGTGCCGTGTGGATATAGGTGATAGAACACATTGTAAAACCCGGCCCGGCGCTCGGTGGTAATGCGAAGGGATTGTGAGAACGGCAGAGGGACGTAGGAGACGTAGCCTCCAGTGCTCTCGCGATTGCCTGCTACCAGCGGCTTGAGGAAGGGCGCATGTTTGCCGTCGAACAGTTCGTTCGCCTCCAGATCAATCCGCGGCTCGACCTCGTGATCGAAGTAGAAACGGATGCGTCCCCAGTTCAGCCTGCCGTGTCCGCCCTGGTCGCTGGTGAACCACAGCGTATACAGGCACCCGGGCTGCTCCACGTCGAAGATGACGTGCTCACCCTTCGCGTCAACGTACAGCGCTGAGTAGGTGCCATTGAACCCGTCGTCGTTTCCTCCCGTCCGGTCGAAGCTGGAGAAGTAGCGCGCCAGCACGCCCGGTTCCATCATCGGCCATGTTTCGACCAGTCGCTCGAGGCGCCCCAAACCGATGGGTAGCCCGCTTGATTCGGCCATTATTACCACCGCACACAAAAGCAAGGATAGGTTCATCAGAAGGCGATTACGCCGCCGGTACAGTCCATCCTCCCTCTCGATTTGGTACAGATCGGAGACATCGAGGGCTGTTGTTCCATACCTCCGCCGCTCCCACGGTGGAGGCTCGCCATCACTGGCGCGTTTAGTTGCAGAGGAGTACCTCCGCTGCAGGAGCAGCGTAGGTATGAATGAGGAATGCCCTCGCATCCGGTCTCGAGTGCTGGATACGCCGAGGGATGGGTTCGTGCAGGACCCGGGAGTATCGGAAGGGAAGCTTGGGGAGTGCTGACTTCTACGTTCCTCCACGCGCCCGGGGTTGGGCAGAAGACTGAGATTGGACTCTGGCGCCAGGGCGCCCGCACGTGGAACGACTTTATGCGAGACCCAGGGCGTTGGGACCTTACCGCAACTCGGAGGGCCAGTCTGGAGATTGAAGTGGATCGCTCCCTGCACGCTCTCGATGCCGGACGGTTCCAGTACTTCGCGCGCGCCCTGCCCGCAGCCGAGCTTTGGCGCGCGTTCTCGGAGTTCGAACATGGAGTCGGCTATCTGGATATCGAAACGGACGGTGGCATGGAGGCCGATTCGGTGACGATGGTAGGCCTGTATGCCTTTGGGGAGTTCCGGGCATTCGTCAAGGGGGAGGACATCGGCAGCTTCGCGGACGCGGTGGAGCGATGTTCGATGCTGGTGACGTTCTATGGCACAGGCTTCGACATCCCCATGCTCCAACGTGCCTTTCCGATGCTACCCTTCGACCAGATTCATGTAGACCTGTGCCCGACGCTTCGCCGGTTGGGGCTGCGGGGTGGACTGAAGAGCATCGAGCGACAGCTAGGGATCGCCCGGTCGGATGAGACGGAGGGGCTGAGCGGGTGGGATGCGGTGCACCTTTGGAGGCGCTACCTGCGCGGAGATGACGAGGCATTGCGGCTGCTCATCGAGTACAACCGCGAGGACTGTGTGAACCTCGAGCGACTCATGCACTTCGCCTACCGCAACCTGTCGCAGGCTTGCCTGTCTGCCATGGGTGGGGATGGGGCGGAAGTCGGGGGACCGCAACGTATCGTAGCCAGGGGGCGTGATCGGTAGGGAAGATGCTGGAAGTAGAGGGACTAACCAAGTACTACAAGCGATTCTGCGCAGTGGACAACCTGTCGTTCGTGGTCAATCCCGGCGAGATCGTGGGCCTGCTCGGGCCGAACGGAGCAGGAAAGACCACTGCGCTGCGCTGCATCGCGGGAATCCTCCGCAAGACCTCCGGCACCGTGCGCATCGCAGGCATTGACGCAGAAACGGACACCAAAGCAGCGAAGATGAACCTCGCTTTCGTGCCGGAAGTGCCCAGCCTCTACGAGCTGCTGACAGTGCGCGAGCACCTACGATTCATTGCTATGTGTTTCGAGGCGCTGGACCGATACGACCAGGTGGGGACCGACCTGCTGGAGCGATATGACCTCATCGAGAAGCAGGACGAGCTGGTGGCTACGCTCTCCAAGGGCATGAAGCAGAAGCTCGCTGTCACGTGTGCGCTCGTTCACAATGCAAAGGTGTTCCTCCTCGATGAGCCATTGATAGGGATCGACCCGAGGGGTGCGGCGCAGCTCAAGCATCAGTTCTCCGAGGCGGCGGATGCCGGCGCGGCGGTTTTGGTCAGCACCCACCTGTTGGATACCGCCGAACGACTGTGCGACCGTGTGATTATCATGGCGCATGGGCAGAAGATCGAGGATGGAACCCTCTCCGAGTTGCGCGAACGATCCGCCAGCTCGGGGGATGCGACGCTCGAAGAGCTATTCCTCAAGCTAACACGAGAGGCCGATGAGACCGCTGCTGTTCTTGACGTTTAGCCAGATGCGCAACAGCATCCGGCGGTCGCTCACGTCGGTCCGCAGGTTGATTGCGCTGCTGGTGGCAGGAGCGTACTACTACTGGTTCATCGCACGCATGCTCCTGCGTCGTGACATAGACCTACCCCCAATGCCCTCGGTGCAGTACCCTATCGAGGTTGCATCGGCCGTCGTGTTCGGGCTGGCCATCCTCGTCAACCTGTTCTTTCTCTCACTGGTAGGCGTGCAACGATCCGGCTTTCGTCCGGCTGACGTGGACATGCTGTTCCCGACTCCGATTAGTCCGCGAGCGGTAGTGATGTTTCGGATCATCCGCGAGAACTTCGTCGCGCTCATCTACCCACTGATCTTCGTGATACTGGGAGGTGCGGCACTCGCGAGTCTGGCGAAGGCGTGGCTGCGCGAGGTCCCGAACCGCGAGGCACTGACGTGGTTGCCCTACACGGCAGCTCTGTCATGGCTGCTGGTTCAATCCACATGGCTTGCGGCGGGCCACGCCTTCAGCCTGGGTACTGCGAACGACCGAGTTTCTGTGTGGGTCAAGCGAACTCCCGCCATCATCGCGGTGTTGGCTCTAGCAGTTCTCGTCGTATTCGTGCGCGAAGTGGTCGGGCTGCACGGCTGGTCGGGTAAGGCATTCATCGAGGCCTTCACATCGGAGCCCTTGCGTTATTTGTACTTTCCAGCCGCCGCAGCAGCAGAGATCGCTTTGATGCCGCTGACAGGTCACTACCTTGCTGCAGGGCTGTCCGTTCTCGGCTATGCTCTGGCACTCGCCGTCGTTCTCCACCTTGCACTTCGGTACTCCCCCGCATTGTATGAGCAGGCAGCGCTGGCAGTCGCATCCTCACAGCCTTCGGAAACGGCCGCGCGCTCGGGCGACTTCATGCAGTACTATTCCAACCTGGCACGGCAGGGGAAGCTGAAGGCGGGCAGATTCCGGTGGTTGAGCGGGCTGCGTTGGCAGGGACCCAATGCTGTCATCTGGCGCGACGCAGTTGTCAGCCTTCGAGTCGCGGGGCACTGGTACGTGCTCGGGCTGGTAGGGATGGGGATCTATGCCGCGTTCCTTCGGTATATAGCCTCCTCCTCGCCGGGATGGGGCTTAGTAGAGATGCAGTTCATGTTCGCGGGCATGATCGCGTTCATAGCCACCTGGACGTCGTCGCGGGCCGGATTCATCGACCTTCTCCGCAAGGTGGATGCGAACAAGGCGCTACCATTCACCATGATGCGCTCGCTGTTCGCGCAGTCGCTGGTGCGCAATCTGTCGGCATGCTTCTGGGCTTGGCTATTCTATGTCATCGCGGTGTTGATTGACCCCCGCGTGTTTCTCGGCGCGATCGCTTTCGCAGTTGCCGTGGTGCCTTTCGCCTACGTCGTATCCAGCAGCGTACTCGTGCACTTGCTGCTCTTCCCGGATGTCGAGGACTCCTCTCAACGCATGATTCGAGAGTTTCTGACGATGCTCACCATGCTCGTTGCGCTACTGCCCGCAGGAGCCGTGGCAGCCGGGTTGTTCGCGCTGCTGGATGGTCAGGTTTTGCTGGCCGCTGTGGTCGCGAGTTTCGTAAACGTCGGCGTCGCGGCGTTGCTGCTCCTGGTGGCTGCCGAGCTATACACCGGTTTCAATCCGAGCGAGTAACCTGCGCCACCAGGCGGTAGAATGAGCCGATTGCCACACTCTGTAGCAGCCAAGGAGACCACCCACTTGAACCTTGAACCCGTGCTTCTTCTCGGCCCCGGGCCGAGCGCCATGCATCCTCGCGTAATGGAGGCTCTCGCGTCGCCCATGCGAGGGATCTTCGACCCGGACTTGCTCGCCGCCATGCGTGAGATCAGCGACGGCCTACGCACCTTGTTCGGTACCAGCAACCGCTACACGCTTTGCCTCCCCGCCTCGGGAATGAGCGCAATGGAGGCCGGCATCGCTAACTTGGTCGAGCCCGGCGATCGCGTCGTCGTCTGTGTCAACGGCTTCTTCAGCGAGCGGATCGCGCACATTGCGGAGCGATATGGCGCTGAGGTGACGCGGGTCGAAGCTCCCTGGGGGACGCCTTTCGAGGTCGAGAGGATCGAGGACGCCTGCAAGCAGGGTGCTTCCCCCAAGCTGCTGGCAATCGTGCTGGCGGAGACCTCGACCGGGGGGCGCAACGAGATCGGCGGCTTGGGTGATGTGGCTCATCGGCTCGGTGCTTTGCTCATGGTGGATGCGGTAACGGCCCTCGGTGGCATGCCGGTGGAGGTGGATATCCAAGGCGTAGACTACTGCTACGCGGGCTCGCAGAAGTGCATCGGTTCTCCGCCGGGACTCGCGCCCATCACGCTTTCCGACAGGGCGCTCGAGGCGATCTCCGCGAGGAGATCCGGCTGCCCGAGCTTCTACCTGGACGTCAATCTGGTGGCTGCATACTGGCTCGAAGGCAAGCCGTATCACCAAACGCCTTCCTCGCCACTGATCTTCGCACTGCGAGAAGCGCTCGCCATCGTCCAGGAGGAGGGTTTGGAAGCGCGGTACGCTCGGCACGTGCAGATCGGCAACGAGCTACGCGCGGCTCTGCGTGACATCGGCCTGCAGGCCCTACCCGATCCGGGGGTTGCTCTCCCGATGCTGACGGTCGTACGGCTTCCGGAAGGCGTCGAGCCGAAGTCGGTAATCACGAAGCTCCGGAGCGAGTACCACATCGAGGTCGGCGCAGCCCTAGGTGAGATGGCGACGCAGCACATCCGCATCGGCACGATGGGATATGCGGCATCCTCCGAGAACGTACGAAAGGTTACGGAGGCGTTGCGGGCAGCATTGGCATGAGACTGAGACCTTCTACGAAGATCCTCATAGGAGCCTTGGTGATTGCGGGCCTATGGTTCGGGAACCAGTTACGGGTGGCACAAGTGATCAAGACAATCCCGACCCCCCCTATCCCGCCGGGCCGCTTCACGATGCTCGGTCTCAAGCCGTCGGACCACTATTCCATCCTGATTGCCAACCAGACCGCTTTCATAGCCATCGGCGCCGGACAAGAGACATTCGGCAGGGGTGAAGGTAGCGCAGCGGGGACTCGCGTGCCGACCGACGACCTTCTCAAAGCCAAGGGCGGCGATGCGGAAGCGCTTGCGCACCTCATCGTGCGGCTGAACAAGTTGACGCCGGAGGACCCTCCGCAGTCGCCGGTGACTTGGACAGAGGCGGATGTGCGCAAAGCTCTAGATGGCGACGTCGAGTTGGCAAACCGGCTCGAGGTAGACATCGCCTACCCGCTTTCGCCTGGGCGGCCGCTTCCCGATCTCAGCATCTCGGCGATAGACAACGGCATCATCGTACTCGTCGAAGTACCGGTCACGTATGAACAGCCAGGCGGCAGGCGGAGTGTGATCGCCCAAGTTCCTTTCTATTACCGTCCCACGGCCGCCAACCGATTGGCCGAGCGGGTAGCAACGAAGGCACTCGGTGCGGAGGCTTCGATAGCCCTCTACCGCACTTTGGCGATAGCATCCAAGGAAAATGCAGCCGACTCGCTGAAGGCCCTCTTCGCGCCCACGAAGGTGCGCAAGCTGGCCGAGTCCGCTGAGGACCTCTTGGACGCAACGTTCATCGTCCTTACCGAGAAGTTCATCACCTCTGCGAGCAGCGTCGAGGTTCCGCCCGCTCCCATGCACACCCAGCCGACCTACGACCTCCACCTTGGTCTGACGCCCGAAGGGCGAGCTCGCTTGTATCGTTTCAGCTCGGTGTACGGGGGGAGAAGGGTGCTGGTTGTGTTCGATGGAGTTGCGCTCGAGGGTTCTCAGCTCACGAAGGGCCTGAATGTGCCCAAGTTCAGCATCTCGCGCATTCGAGATGGGCGCAGGCTCGCGAAGCTGGTGGACTACCTCAACGGCTCCCGGGCTCGAGCTTCTAGTAACGAGCCAGGAACTTCGCGCCCGCCCGCTAGGTAAACTCTGTCGACATATGGCACGATTCTGTCTTCTCGTTTTGATCGCGGTCTGCACGCTTCTCGTCGGGTGTGGGGGCAAGTCGAAGGAAGCCTCGTTTCAGGTGAAGAGTGTCCCGGAGGTGCCTCCTATCGAGGCGAAGTCCATTGCAGACTTCGTTCCGAGCAAACCGGGCACCGAGTGGGAGTTCTACAACGGCGTCAACGAGCGTCCCACGGCGACGAAAAGGACACTGCAGAGGGTCAGCAAGACACCTCAGGCGCCGAACACCGTCCGTTACGACTCGGAGGTTCCCGGCACGAACCGGCGAATGTACGAAGTGTACAAGTTCGACGCCTCCACGTTGTACCTGACGCGCATCGGAGACTCGACCGGAGCGGACCAAGTGATCAACCCGCCGAAGCCGATGCTCAAGTTCCCTCCGAAGCAGGATGAAGTATGGGAGTGGAAGGGCACGGGACCGACCATCGCCGGGATCGCCCCTCACAAATCCAGGTTCAGGGTGGACACCGGATTGACGGCGACGACCTTGGCCGGGCAGTTTGAAGTCGTTGCGGTTACCGAAGAGGCCGAGATCCTGGAAGGTCAATACAAAGGGGTGAAGATCAAGACGGTGATCCTTTACGCTCCGGGCTATGGCTCGATCAAGACCACTCACACCGCATACCGCAAAGACGGGCTTTCGTTCTCGGCCGTGGTCGAGTTGAAGAAGTGCTCGCTGATCCCCACCCCTGGCCAGAAGACCTGATCAAGGAGGAGGTTCCCCCTCGTGACTCAACTGCTCGCGATGCTCGTAACCGCGGCGGCACTTCAAGCAGGTGCTTCCCCATCGCCTGCGGATCTCTTTCCACTGACGACGGGCACGAGCTGGCTCTACGAGAAGCGGTCGAATATTGCGTCGACCGTTGTCGGCTACGGTCTCGAGGTTGTCGGGCAGACCGAGCTAGATGGCAAACCCGCCTGGGAAGTCGTCACGACCGATGCCGATAAGGGCGGCAGGTCGCTCTACCGTGCCGACGCAAAGGGCGTGTACCTGGTCGCAGTAGGCAGTCCGCCTACGCTCCTGAGCCCTCCGATGCCGCTACTCATTGGACCGGTCAAGGCGGGCACCAAGTGGTCTTGGAGCGGTGAGATGCCGCTTTCCCAAGGTTCCATCGCCTGCAAAATGGAGGCGCGCGTGCAGGGCACCGAACGCCTGCTGGTTCTTGGCAAGCAGGAGGATTGTGTCAAGGTCGAAACCAAGTCGCAGCTCGGTTCGGGGAAGGCAACCATCTCGGTCGTCCGCACTTCGTGGTACGCCCCCGGTATCGGCCTCGTCAAAGAGCAGACTGAGTACCGTGATGGGAAGGACAGGCTGACAGAAACCGTCGTGCTGACGAGGTACTCGAAGTCGTAATACGAGTCGTATGATACGCGCGAACCGACCGGTCGCCCTCTCGCTACTCCTTCTCTGTCTGGGCTTCGGTTGCCACGACCGTGAGGGTTCGCAGGTGCAGCAGCCGCTCGACGGTGCGCTGGTCCGAGCTGAAGACGTTTATTGGCTGATGCCTGAGCAGCCGACGCCTTGCGTGCTCCATCTCGGAACCGAGTCCATCCCAGTGATGTGCGCCGTAACCCCGGCGCCTGACACAGAACCAGACTGCTTCGTGTTGCGACTGAGTGCCGAAGGGCAGGAGATCGTGGAGTATTATGCCGCCGACCGCGAGGGCGTCGCATTCATAGGGTCAGGTGTCGACCGTTTCGAACCGCCGATCCCGTTGCTCCAGTACGGGCGGCAGATTGGCGACGAGTGGCAGTGGGCCGGCATCAACATTACAGAGGGAGAACCGGCGATACCGGCAAGCGCAAGCATCCGGACGTCCGAGGACATGTTACGCCTTCCTGGTGGCTCGGTGCAGTCCGTCAAAGTGTCCGTGATGATGTACCTCGGTGGTCGGCGAAAGCCGGCTGAGGAGATGCTGTTTTGGTTCGCCCCACGTCTGGGACTGGTTCGGGCGGAACTCGCAGGCTACCGCCGAACGATGGGCGAGGGTCATTCAGACGACGAGTGAAGCGACGACCCGGCCAAGTTGACAGCCCGACGAAGCAGTCCGTATAATCCACACGGACCGCTTCCCACCCATGATAACCGTCGCTCTCGAACAAGACGAGTTGGTCGTTGAACCGGGCGGCACCGCAAAGATCCAGGTCACGGTCACCAATAACGGAGAAGCCGCCGGTCGCTTCGGGCTTGAGATTGAGGGCCTAGATCCCGAGTGGTGCGCGATACCCGTTTCCAGCTTCACGCTCGAACCAGGTCAGCAGGCGAGCGAACGTATCCTCGTGAAGCCGCCCCGCAGCAGTGAGAGCCGAGCCGGTGTCTACCCATTCGTCGTGTCGGTCTGCTCTCTGGAGAGTGGCGAGCGAGTGTCGCGGCAGGGTAGCGTCAACATCCGAGCGTTCAACCTGCTCACCATCGAACTGATGCCCAAACGTGGAGTCGTCTCTCCACTCGGACGGACCTGCTACTTCCAAGTCGGTGTCGGCAACTTAGGAAACACCGAGCAGCATCTCCAGCTCTTTGCCTCGGACCCCGAGGACGGCTGCACCTATCAGTTCGACGAAGAGCGCATCACCTTGCCGCCGGGAGGAAGGCAAGAGGTTGACCTGGCAGTGCAGGCGACGAGCTCGCCGTTCATCAGCACGGCACGGCTCTACGGCTTCACTGTGTCCGCGCGTTCGGTCGAAAACTCTCACGTTTCGGCATCCACCCAGGGGCAGGTCGAAAGACGCGGGGTGATCAGCCCGTCCGTGCTGGTGACCGTTCTCGTACTGCTCGCGATCTCGACCGTCGTCTGGCTTCTCTGGCCGCGAGCCGCTGTCGTGGCCCACTTTGCAGTGGACCGCAACGCAGTGATGAAGGGAGAGTCGGTGACGGTTTCCTGGCGCACCCTCCATAGCAACTCCGTTCGGCTCGAGTTCAACGGACGGGTCATAGGCTCGAATCTCGAGACGCAAGGCTCAATGAAGTTCACTCCCGAGGAGAGCGGGAGGCTGGTACTCGTGGCCCAAGGCAATATGGGCGAAACGCCCAGCCGTGAGGAGCTGATCACTATTCAGCTTCCCGAGGCGCTGCCGCCGCCGGAAATCTTGGAACTGAGTGTCAACCCGAAGACCATTCGAAAGGGAGAGCCGGTGACCATCACGTACAAGGTGAGGAACACCGATCGTATCTTCATCACTCCTCCTAACATTCAGCTCCAACCGTATTTAGGTTCGGCAGAGGTCCGGTTCGAACGCTCTGGGCAGTACGAGTTCGTGGCTGTCAACGCCGAGAACAAGACGGTCAGTCGGAAGTTCTCTGTCACCGTGGTAGAGGCCGATGTCGACATCAGTTTCTCGGTGCAGCCAGCAGTCGTGAAACATCCCGGCGACACTGTGCGGCTGCGATGGGAACTGCGTGGTGCGGTCGAAGCGAGCATAGACAACGACATCGGTCCAATCGACGTGTCTAGCGGCACACTCGATGTGCCCGTGCAGAAGACCACGGTCTTCACGCTGACGGCAAAAGACAGCGCAGGCAAGTCTGCATCACAGACCGTGAAGGTCACCGTGGAGTCGCCTGCCCCGGAAACTCCGCAGTGATCCCTTGATAGCCCTCGTCACCGGCTTTGGCTCTTTTGGTTCCCTCGCGAGCAATCCCTCGGCCGAGTTAGCGAGACGTCTTGCGGCGCGACCACCCGACGGGTGGGAAGTGGACTGTGAGGTGCTGGCGGTCGAGTATAGGGCGGCTGCCGAGGCTGTTCGGTTGCTCACGCGGCGCAGCTACGATGTCGCCCTGCTCTTGGGTGTTCACAACCGCGACACACGCATTTATCTCGAGCTGTTCGGGCGTAGGGAAGTGGGCGCGACTCCGGACATGGCAGGTGAGACGGTCGGTCCAGACTGGTTTCCGCCCGGGCCGGAGCGCATCGGCAGCAAGCTGTTCGGTCCGCCTCTCATGCAAGGGCTAGGGGATTCACGGGTGACCTGGTCGTACTCGGCAGGCGGGTACCTGTGCAACGCATGGTACTACCTGGCTCTGGTCACACCGGGCGCGCCGCCTTGCGGCTTCGTGCATGTGCCACATTCTGAGGAGAGCAAGCCGCAAGGCACACACATGCCCCTCGACGAGCAAGAGCGTCTGCTTAGAACGATCCTGATCTCGCTCGCGCCACCACTCGCTGGACACGAAAGGAAGATGGGATGAGAAGAGCGCTGCTCAGTGTGTGGGATAAGACAGGAATCGAGGAGTTTGCCAGAGGCTTGGCC
Organism: Fimbriimonadia bacterium; assembly: GCA_039961735.1. Taxonomy (NCBI): domain Bacteria; kingdom Bacillati; phylum Armatimonadota; class Fimbriimonadia; species Fimbriimonadia bacterium. The sequence continues at coordinate 96,186 of JABRVX010000004.1, read as the reverse complement.
GATCTGGGGTTCGAACTGATCTCCACCGGAGGCACCGCGGCGAAGCTGCGAGAGGCGGGCCTAACCGTCAACGAAGTCTCCAAGGTCACCGGTTTCCCCGAGATCATGGACGGGCGGGTCAAGACGCTTCATCCTGCTATCCACGCCGGCCTCCTCGCCGACCCGTCTGTGCCGGACCATCTGGATGCTTTGGAGCGGCTTGCGATCGGCCGGATCGAGGTGCTAGTGGTCAACCTGTATCCGTTCAGGGAGACCATCGCGAAGGGTGCCACACGAGCAGAAGCCATCGAGATGATTGACATAGGCGGACCGGCCATGCTGCGTGCTGCGGCCAAGAATCACGCTGCGGTCGCCGCCGTGTGCGACCCGGCCGATTACCCCCGCGTGCTCGGTGAGCTGCGGCGCGAGGGCCAGGTGATGCCCGAGACTCGGGCGGGACTTGCGCTCAAGGCGTTCTCTCTAACCGCGCGCTATGATGCCGCCATCGCCGAGTATCTGGGTGAGGGAGCGAGCGATACGCTCGCCCTGGTGATGCCGCGCTGCCGCTTGCTTCGCTACGGCGAGAACCCGGACCAGCAAGCTGCGGCCTACCTCGACCCGGACTTTGCCGGTGCATCGGCGCTTAGTGCACGAGTGCTCGGCGGCAAGGAGCTGTCGTACAACAACATTCTCGATGCAGATGCGGCCATCGAGGCGGCACTCACGTTCGCCGAGCCCGCCGCAGTCGTGGTGAAGCACTTGACGCCGTGCGGAGTGGCGCTAGCCGATACCCCGGCCACAGCAGTCAGAAGAGCTGTGGATGCCGACCCCGCCTCGGCATTCGGCGGGGTCGTGGCGATCAACCGCTCTGTGGACGAGCAAGCGGCAGCCGAGCTGACTGCGAAGAACCAGTTTCTGGAGGTCATCGCGGCCCCGCACTTCGAGGATGGGGCGGCAGGGACGATCTCCGCAAGGTCCGGCTGGGGTGGCTCGGTCAGATTGCTGGAGTTCGGGGACCGGCCGCTCATGCCCGGCTGGTCGCTTCGCAGCGTTGCGGGCGGAGTGCTTCGCCAGAGTGCCCAACCGCTTGCACCATTCGCGCCCCGCACGATGACGCGGCGGCAGCCGACGGATGCCGAGATGGCCGAGATGGAGTTCGCGTGGCGTGTCGTGCGCTACATGAAGTCGAACGGCATCGTGGTGACATCCGATCGCTGCACCCGTGGGGTCGGCAGCGGACAGACGAGCCGCGTGGCTTCTGTCCGCATCGCCCTGGAGCAGGCGGGCGAAGCTGCCCGAGGAGCCGTTCTCGCCAGCGACGGGTTCTTTCCGTTTCCCGATAGTATCGAACTCGCCGCTGCTGCCGGCATCGTAGCGGTTGTGCAACCTGGCGGTTCGAAGCGAGACGAGGACGTGATCCGAACCGCAGACGCTCTCGGACTTGCGATGGTGTTCACAGACTGCCGGCAATTTCGGCATTGACGCCTTGATCTTCGAGTCGAGAAGGGCTACAATAAGAACAGAATGGCCAGTTCCGGAAAGACCGTAGACCCGATCCTCATAGGCATTATCGCGCTGGGCGTCGTCGGCGTGGGAGTCATCTACTTTCTCTCCACTAATCAGGAGATCACCCCGCTGCCGGAGCCGGACCGACCGAACCTGACAAAGCCACAGTCCGCACTGATGTCGGGGAATGCCTCTATGTGGGGTTCCGGCGAGCAGCAGGACATGATGGGCATGGGCGGCGGGATGCCTATGGGTCCGACTGTAGGCCCAATGGGTCCCGGCCCTGCAGGCCCAGGTGGCGCGCCCACGGCGACCGGCGGCGTATCCCTCTAGTCTGCCTCAGCACGTAATCGCTTGCACCCGCTTCCAAACGCGGGGTAAAACGGCGTTTGATTGACTTATTCCGGCTGGGAAGCCCCCCATCCGCCATAGCCGGGCGTCATTCGGCTTCTTGGTCATCTGCAGCAGGAGTGGAGCAAAGGAAATGACCGTCCCACCAGTACTCAATGTGGGCTTTTATAATTTCGTTGTTGCAGACAAGATCATTGCGATGGTGAGCAGCGAGTCCGCCCCCATGCGACGTCTCATCCAGCAACTGCGCAAGACAGGAAACCTGATTGATGCCACCCAGGGACGGCGCACCAAGAGCGTGATCTTCACATCGTGCGGCTCCGTGGTACTCTCCGCAATCTCTCAGGAAACCCTCGCCAAGCGGCTCTGCAGCGGCGATATCGGTGAAGAGGAGTAAGAAAGGACCGGTTCTGAAACGCTGTGAGGACGGAAAGAGGGTAGCTCGATGCGTCTGATGCGGTCCCTGCTGTCGCGTGTGTATTGCGACATGGGGGTGGACCTAGGCACCGCGAACACGTTGGTGTACGCGCAGGGCAAGGGCATCCTTCTTCACGAGCCCTCCGTCGTCGCGATCGACTCGGATAGCAAGCAGATTCTGGCGGTCGGTCTGGAGGCCAAGCGGATGGTGGGCCGAACACCTTCGTCCATCGTCGCCATTCGTCCCCTTCGTGACGGCGTCATCGCAGACTACGACCAGACAGAGCGGATGCTTCGTGACTTCATTCGGAAGTCGGCTCGTCGGCGCTTCGCCTGGTATCGCGTAGTGGTAGGCATCCCGAGTGGCGTGACGGAAGTCGAGCGACGTGCGGTGTATGAGGCGACGCGCCGGGCCGGCGCGCACGAGGCGTATCTCATCGAGGAGCCCATGGCGGCGGCCATCGGTGCAGGTCTTCCCGTCGAGGAGCCTACCGGCTCGATGATCGTGGACATCGGCGGCGGTACCACCGAAGTAGCGGTCATCTCGCTGGCTGGCATTGTTTACTCCGTGTCCATCCGTACTGCCGGCGACGAGGTGGACGAAGCCATCGGCGCGTATGTAAAGCGAGCGTACAATCTGCTTATCGGCGACCGAACCACGGAGAACGTCAAGATCGAGATCGGGTCCGCATACCCGCTCGAGCAGGAGCTTCGGACGGAAGTGCGCGGACGCGATCTGATCACGGGCCTTCCGCGTAGCGCATGCATCACCTCCGAGGAGTTGCGCACGGCAATCGCCGAGCCGCTGAACCAGATCGTGGATGCCGTCAAGCAGGCGCTGGAGGCGACGCCACCCGAGCTCGCCGCCGACATCATGAACCGCGGCATCTGCCTTGCAGGGGGCGGCGCGCTACTTCGTGGCCTCGACCGCCTTATCATGAAGGAGACCGAGATGCCGGTCTTCGTCGCCGACGAGCCGCTGAACTGCGTGGTCCTCGGCACCGGCCGTGTGCTGGAAGAGATCGAGCGTCACCCTCAGCTCAGCAAAGTGCTCAAGCATTCCGGCTCATGAGGCCCACACGCCAAGACCGTCCCGGAGATTGGGCGCTTCTCGTCCTGCTCGTGCTGGTGAGCTTCATGCTTGCGAACGATCGCGGAATCGTTTCGGAGCCCATGAGCCGGGTGGTTCGATCCGTCCTCCTCCCGGTGCATGCGGTGGTGAACTCCACCTATCTTGCCGCGACGGATGCACTGCTGGGACTCAGGCAGGGCTCGACCCTTCGAGCCGAAGTCCGAGAGCTTCGGGCCAAGGCGGAAGAGGCAGAGGCGCTTCGCCTCAGACTTCGCGAGCTCGAACTGGAGAACGAGCGCCTTCGCTCGATCGTCGAGACTCTGCCGAGCCTATCGCCGGGGAGCGTGGCGGCCTCCGTGATCGGCTACTATCCCCTCGAGTCGACTGCCACGCTTTCCGTTGGGTCGCGCCATGGTGTCAGAGTCGGTGCCGCAGTCGTGGCGCCGAAGGGCTTGGTGGGTGTCGTCGAGCAGGTGGATGCAAGCACCTGTCGCGTGCTGCTCAATACCTCGGATCGTTTTGCTGTGGGTGCTCGGCTTGCAGGCACGGATTCGCGGGCCGCGGGTGTTGCTCGTGGCACCGGCGGGCCGAATCTGCTCCTCGACCACCTTTCGGAGGCGGCGATCGTGAGGATGGGGGAGCGCGTGGTCACATCGGGAATCGGGCAGCGTTATCCGAAGGGGATCCTGATTGGGACGGTCGTGCGCGTGTGGCGAGACCCAGCGTACGGTTTCGTGCGTGCCTGGGTGGCGCCTGCCGTCCGCCCAGACACCGTCGAGGAGGCGATCATTCTCCGATGAGACGCCTTGCCCCGGCTCTCACGGCCCTATTCTTTTTTGTGTTAGCGGCCGTGATCGAAGGCCCACTCGCGCACCGGATGGCTATCTTGGGTGCTCCGCCTTCGCTGCTGCTCATCTGCGTGTTCTGCACCGCTCTGTTTGCGGGGAGAGCCTGGGGTGCGGTACTGGGATTCGCCGTCGGGCTGGGTCATACTGCGATAGCTGGCGGAGCTGGTGCGGCGTTTTTGGTGAGTGGGGCCGTCTCCGGCTTCGCGGCTGGCTGGGCCCCAAGGTTTGTGAGCCCACAACACTGGGCGGTCGGCTCATCCGTCGTGTTCGTGTGCTCTGTGCTGGCGAAGGGCCTGTTCCTGCTCCTTAACCCTCAGCCCGACTTGGGCAATTGGGTACAACTAACGGTGGTGGGCAGCGCATACAACGCTGTCCTATCGCTACCGATGTACCGGCTCCTTGTACGGGCAACGAAGGCCGCGCAAGAGCACTAATCACAAAGAAGTGGAGGTACTTCAATGTCAGGTATCGCTGCTCCCCAGGAGCCTCACGCGACCCCGAATCCCACCGGAATGCATGGCGAGGGCAAGCTTTTCCGAATGGCCCAGGCACAGCTTGCCACAGCCGCCAAGTATCTCGACCTCGATGCCGGGCTGCACGAGACTCTCTCGATGCCTCGCACCGAGATCACGGTGAACTTCCCCGTGGTAATGGATGACCAAAGCATCAAGGTGTTCACCGGATACCGTGTACGGCACAACAGCGCACGCGGACCGACGAAGGGAGGTATCCGCTACGCGCCCGACGTGGACATTGACGAGACACGCGCTCTGGCCATGTGGATGACGTGGAAGTGTGCCATCGTCAACATCCCCTACGGTGGTGCGAAGGGTTCGGTATGTGTGGACCCACATACGCTCAGCATGCGCGAACTGGAAAAGATGACGCGGCGATACGTAACCGAGATCAACATGATCATCGGTCCCGAGCGGGACATTCCCGCGCCCGACATTGGCACCAACCCGCAAGTCATGGCGTGGATCATGGATACCTTTAGCATGCAAGCCGGATACGCCATTCCCGGCGTCGTTACCGGGAAGCCGATACCTCTCGGCGGCACGGAAGGTCGGGTGGAGGCTACCGGACGAGGAGTGATGGTAACCACTCTTGCAGCGGCAAGGAAGCTGAACCTGAACGTGAACGGGGCCAAAGTAATCGTGCAGGGTTTCGGTAACGTCGGAAGCGTGTCCGCGAAACTTCTTGCAGAGAAGGGCGCTACGATCGTCGGTCTGAGCGATGCGGTCGGCGCGGTCTACAACCCCAAGGGCCTGCCTATCGAGCAGTTCCTGCCTCATGCCGGGCGCGACGGTATCTTCCAGGACTTCAAGGAGGGCGAGCACCTGTCGAACTCAGAGCTTCTGCTGCAGGAGTGCGACATCTTGGTCCCGGCGGCAACGGCAGGTCAGATCACCGCTGAGAACGCGGACCAGATCAAAGCCAAGCTAGTTGCCGAGGGCGCCAACGGGCCTACCACGCCCGAAGCGGACGACATTCTTTCCGACAAGGGTGTGCTGGTGGTGCCCGACGTACTCGCGAATGCGGGCGGAGTAGTCTGCTCGTACTTCGAGTGGGTCCAGGACCTGCAGGCCTTCTTCTGGCACGAGCTCGAGGTAAACGAGCGCCTGGAGCGCATTATGCTGGATAGCTTCGACGCCGTGTGGAACACCTCGCAACAGCACAAGACCAACATGCGTATCGGGGCGTACATCATCGGGGTGAAGCGCGTGGCCGACGCGACGGTAACCCGCGGCATCTTCCCGTAGGCTGTAACCGATCGGGGCCGCCGTGCCTCTAAGAGGACGAAGCGTCTTAGGGTGCCTGTCCGACGAGGAGGTTACGGAATGCGAAATCACGTCATGGAGCCGCGAGTGCGGAGATGGGCCAGCCTGGCCCTGATCGGCATCGCGGCTCTGTTCATCTCTGGTCAGCAGGCCAAGGGGTACCCGAGGCTGGAGACCCGGCTCTTGTCCAGCAGCAAGATGCTCGCCGATAGCGCGGGCAGCGTTCGAATCGTCTGCCGCGACCATATCGCTTCCAAGAGTGTTGGCGGTGCCGAAGTGTCGGTGAGACTGCGGGCGGAAGGCGGCAAGGAGTACGATCTCTTTTCGGGCAAGACCGGGCCGAATGGCAGTGTGGATGCCAACTTCCGCGTGCCCAATCTCCAAGCAGGCTCGTACAAGCTGGTCGTCGAGACCGAGGGCCTCGGCGAGCGGGACGTGCTGGAAAGCGACGTGAGGGTGGAGCGGCCGGTCGGCATCCTGCTAACCACCGATAAACCCCTCTACCAGCCGGGCCAAATCATCCACATTCGGGCACTCGCACTGTGGACTGCGAATCGCAAGCCGGTGGCTGCGCAGGACGCCGTGCTGGAGGTGGAGGATTCCAAGGGCAACAAGGTGTTCAAGAAGGCTCTTCGCACCTCGCAGTTCGGCGTCGTCTCGGCGGACTTCCAGTTGGCGGACGAGATCAATATGGGTCCGTACACGATTCGCGCGCTGATTGCTGGGAGCGACGAGCAGAAGACCGTTACCGTGGACCGCTACGTGCTCCCAAAGTTCAAGGTGACCGTGGAAACGGACAAGCCGTTCTACGTGCCGGGCGAAGTCGCGACCGGCTGGGTTCGCGCGGATTACGTCTTCGGTAAGCCTGTCTCGGGCGCCGCAGTGGAGCTCATGTTCAGCAAATACGATGTGGGCTTCAGCGAGTTCGCGAAGTTAACCGGGCGCACCGATTCAGAAGGGCGCTTTCGCTTCGAACAGCGCCTCCCGAGCCACTTCGTCGGACAGCCGTTGCAGCAAGGCGCCGCACTGATGAGCGTCCATGCCAAAGTGACCGACACCGCAGACCACACGCAGGAGGCGAGTCGCTCGGTCACGGTGGCACAGAGCGGCATGATCGTGAACCTGATACCCGAGCGCCCGACGGCAGTGCGAGGGCTGGACATGAACGTCTTCGCCGTGTGCTCGACTCCTGACGGGCGGCCGGTCGGGGGCGCCAGTGTTTGGGTGGGTGATGACACGTCGGAACCGACGCGCGCCGCAATTGCAGACGAGGCAGGGATCGCCATCCTGAGCGTGCCCAAGGCGATGTTCGCGTCGGCGGGTGCATCGGGCCCTGCGAGGTTGGTAGTGTCGGCGCGTGACTCGGCCGGCAACGAAGCTATGGGGAGTCTGGACCTGGCTGCCGATGCATCGGACGCGGGCATTCTCTTGAGGCCACACACGTCTCTAGTGCGTGTCGGGTCGGATCTGGTATGCGACGCTTACCTCGTCGGGGGCGGACCGACGGCAACCGTGTTCTTCGACGTGATTAAGAATGGGCGAGCGGTGCTTACCCGGTCTGTGGATGCCGTGAACGGCGTGGCGAGGCTGACGCTTGCACCTACCGATGACATGGCAGGCACCATTCGCGTGCTGGCCTATCGTCTCACGCACTCGGGCAACATCGTGCGGGACTCGCGCGTGGTGTTCGTGTCACCTTCGTCGGACCTAGCGGTGAAGCTGACACTCGATCGCGAGACCTATCGCCCTGGCGAGAAGGCCACGCTGCTGCTGCAAGTGGGGCGCAAGGGCGTCTCCAGCGTAGGGTTGAGCATCGTGGACGAGAGCGTGTTCGCGCTGCAAGACATGCAGCCGGGCATGGAGCGCGTGTATTTCATGTTGGAGCAAGAACTTCTACACCCGCGCTATGAGATCCACTCGATCACCCCTGGCAGGTTGTTCGAGCCCGCCGACTACTCCCCGGCAACTCAGCGAGCCGCTCAGGCGCTCTTCGCACAGGCAGAGCCTATCACTGGAGTGGCCGTTGACGCTAACAGCTACACGAAGAAGCTCGAGCCCTTCCTCGAGCGGTGGTCGAAGGACATCGAAGCGCGAGCCACGCGCATCGCCGCGGTGGTAAAACGGTGGCAGGACGAGCGTGCCGGCGCCCCTAACGATCGCATCGGCATGCCCGCGACGGAAGCCGACTGGAACATGCTGGTTGCGCGCGGGTGGCTGAGTGCAAATGACATACGCGACGAATGGGGCCGACGTCTGCGAGTGCGCAACTGGGAGGACGCCTGGGCTCAGGCAACTTGGCGGGGGCGAGGTGGCCAGCAGTTCGCGCATACGCTGCTAGTTGTCAGCGCAGGGCTCGATGGGGTGTTCGACACCTTCGACGACATCACGGCGTACGTGAGTGTCCACGGCGGCCAGGGAACGGTGTTCGGTCTCGGCTTCTTCGAGAACGGCGAGTTCATCGGACAGCAGCTTGGCAGAGGAGATGTAGTGTGGGGCATTGGTGGGCGAGGCGGAGGTGGCGTGTTCCGACTCGGACGGGAAAGCGAGATGGCGGTGGACAAGGCGCTTCTAGCGGATGCCATGATGTTCAAGGCGGGTGCGACAGAACTCCCAGCATCTCAGCCGATTGGTGGGATGAAGCCGGAAGGTGCAGCCGAGCCACGCATGAGGCAGTACTTCCCCGAAACTGTGTACTGGAACCCCGAAGTGCTAACCGACGAGAACGGACGTGCGAGTATCGAGATACCACTAGCGGATTCCATCACCACCTGGCGTGTTAGCGCATCGGCGGTCAACGGATCCGGCAACCTCGGCTCGTCTACTATCGGTTTGAAGGTGTTTCAGGACTTCTTCGTAGACATTGACCTGCCCGTCGCCCTCACGCAGAACGACGAGCTGAACATACCCATTGCCATCTACAACTACCTGCCCGGTCGTCAGAAGGTCCGTCTCGTGATGGAATCCAGCGACGGCATCGAGTTCCTGAGTGGGCGCGAGCAGACCGTGGAAATGGGACCTAGCGAGGTTCGCGCGGCCTACTTCAAGTTTCGGGTGAAGGGTCTGGGCAGGCAGAAGCTGGTGGTGAAGGCGTATGGTGATAGACTGTCGGACGCGATGACTCGCGAGATCGATGTGTTGCCGGATGGACGTAGAGAGACCATAGGCAAGAGCGGCCAATTGAATGGCACCGAGCAATTCACAGTGGACATTCCGGGCTATGCGATCGACGGTGCATCGAATGTGCTGGTTCGCATCTACCCCGGGGTGATGGCGACGGCCATAGACGGGTTGGACAACCTGCTACGCATGCCGTTCGGATGCTTCGAGCAGACCAGCTCCGTCACGTATCCGAACGTGTTGGTGCTGGACTACATGAAGCGAAGCAAGCAGATTACGCCTGCGATCCAGATGAAGGCCGAACAGTACATCAACCTCGGCTACCAGCGACTGCTGAGCTTCGAGGTGCCCGGAGGAGGGTTCGAGTGGTTCGGCAATCCTCCCGCGCACCAAGTGCTGACTGCGTACGGCCTGATGGAGTTCGCAGACATGGCCCGCGTATACGCCGTAGACCCCAATCTGCTGACGAGAACGCGCGCATGGCTGGAGTCCAAACAGGCCGCCGACGGCACCTGGACGCCGGACAAGGGCGGCATCGCGGAAGGCGCCATCAACCGCCAGAGCGACGTGTTCAAGACGACCGCCTACATCGCATGGGCGCTTGCGCACACAAGCGAGAAGAGCGCAGCGTTGCAGAAGGCGACGGGATGGCTGAAGCAGCGGTTTGCGGCCGAAAACGATCCATACGGCCTAGCACTGGCAGCCAACGCGTTCTACCTATCTGGTGACAGGGCGGCGGGCCGGCAGGCTCTCGATGCCGTGCTCGCTCAGGCCAAGCGCGACGGCGATCACATCTACTTCGCGGCGTCCGATCGCACGCTGGTATACGGCTCCGGGCGTGGCGGCGACGTGGAGACCACCGCGATCGTGGCCCTCGCACTTACGGAGGCCGGTGACAGGGCAGAGACGCTCCAGAAGGTGATCGCCTACCTGATCGCGGCGAAGGACCCGAACGGCACGTGGTATTCCACTCAAGCCACCGTGTTCGCACTGAAAGCGCTCATTCGCGCTTCGGAGGCTACTGCCGAAGGGATGAACGGCGAGGGTCGTGTGTTAGTGAACGGAAAGGTGATCGGTACGTTCGTGCTAACCCCCGAGGACTACGAGGTAGTGCGCCAGTTCGACGCACGCGATGTGGTGACGGTAGGCTCCAACGATGTCCGCATCGAGTACTCAGGTAAGAGCGGCCCGATGTACCAGATCGTCGGGATCTACTATGCTCCCTGGGACAAGGTGCGCAACCGCGAACAGCGCGAGATGGACATCGAGGTCCGCTACGACAAGCGCGACCTCGCCGCCAACGACATGGTGACGTGCAGGGTTTCGTTGGAATATCGGGGGCCAGGACAGGCGGCCAATATGGTCATCGTGGACCTGGGCATTCCTCCCGGGTTCGAGGTGATGACCGGCGATCTGCAAGAGATGGTAGGCAGCAAGGTGATCCAGAAGTTCAGCCTCACCGGCCGACAGGCGATCCTGTACTTCGACAAGCTGGAGAAAGGTAGGGCGGTGGAGTTTTCGTATCGGCTGATCGCCAAATACCCGCTGCGGGCCCGCACTCCATCCAGCCGGGTGTATCAGTATTACAACCCGGACGAGGTGACCTACTCGCCCCCCCAAACGCTGACTGTGTCTGCAGACAGGTAGCTTTGCATATCATGTAGGGGACGGGGCGCCGCCGGAGGCGGCGCCCCGTCCCGTTCCGCCGGCCCTGCGTGGTAGTACGATGCAGTGAGGGGGTATGGGGAATACGGTAAGGTGAACGCGCGTTAGGAACTGCGCGAGCCTGCTCGCGCTTTCTGTCGTGGCACTCCCGGGAAGATCCAAGGCGCGAGAAGGCTCGCGCAGTTCCTAACGAGGCTGGCCTGCTAGCTGTCGGTCTGCTCCAGCTTAAGGCCTACCTCGTCCGCCAGCAACAGCAGCCAGCGGCGGCGGCCCTCGAGCAGGTGCGCGAGATTGAGAAACGCCAAGTCCACGAAGCGGTCTTTGCCCGGCAACTCGCCCAGCCGTTGTGTGAAGTAGGCGATGTATGCCTCGTTCTGCTCGATCCACTGCCGAACCGCTGTCACCCTCTCCCGTGGCTTGAGCAGCCGAAGATTCAGGCACCGGGAGCGAAGCGGATCGGACATCATCCCGAGGTCTTCTTCCGAGACCGGCCCCATCATCCATCGGCGGAGCGCCTCGGTGCCCTTGGGCGTCAGCGAGTAAGAGGTCCTTGCTCGCGAGGCTTTGCCAGCTGTCTCTGCGGCAAGGTAGCCGGATGCCTCGAGCCGGCGCAGCGCGGGGTACACAGCTCCAGTGCTGCCGCTCCATCGTGAGCCTTTCGTTCGCAGAATGAGGTTCCGGATGGAGTAGCCGGTTGGGTAGCCGCGGTACACGGCGCCCAACAGAACGTAATCGAACTCGGCGAGTTGCTGCCGGGAAGGCATGGCCTATTGTATCATGTCGCTCACACAACTCAGATCGGCGAAGCGGAAGTTCCCGTTTGGACCGTTCGAGAGGCCGTACAGTCTATACTTGGTAGAACATTCGAAAGGACCTCCGAATATGGTGTTGATTGGGCTCTTCCTGTTCCTACTCGCGTGTATTCCGGCTTGCGTCCCCGCCCAGAGCCCCAGCGATTGGCAGGCCAACTTCCGATCCGACGGGACCCCGAAGCCGCTCGACGACCCGGCCGATAACACGATGTGGCCGAACAAGTGGAGTCGCGCGAACTCCGACGAGTGGCTCGTGAAGAACCACGACCGCATCCGTCAGATGCACCCGCGCATCTTGATGATCAACTTCTCGAACGAAGTGGACCCCGCCAAGCCGATGCGGCTCGCCAACGACCTGATCGCGGCCTTGCGCGAGAGTAGCCGGTATCACGGATACAAGAACCCCTCGGCACCTGCTTTCTTGGAATACAGCGTGTGGCGCTATGTGGACCTGCGGGACGAAGACCGCAAGGAGAAGAACAGCCGCAAGAGCCCCATCAAACCCAACGTGCCGGAGAACCGCTGGAACTGCGACTACGGCGGATTCTTCTCGGAGAAGTTCGCTGAGCACATCGGCGTGCGCGACCCGAAAGACCCGAAGCGCTACCTACGACTGGACGAACTGGTGGATCAGGGTTACGTGCACGAGGTGTGGTTCACCGCCGCGGCGACCGGTGACTTCCGCTGCTTGGAGTGCGTGGAAATGAAGCCGGTGTATGACGACAACTTCCAGCGCATTCCGGACAAGTTCGCGCAGGCTGGCAACGGCGGCGACCCGGATCAGAAGTGGACAGGGCGATCGGTGCGCATCAACTGCTTCAATCAGGATCGTGGAATCGGGTGTGCCATGGAGAACCTGGGTCACTCGATGGAGGGAATGGCGCACAGCGGCTGCATTCCCTACTTCAAGAAGTACTTCTACGAGTATGCGATGTTCGACCTGGACAAGCGGTTCGAGCTTCCGTTCAACTCCTACTACCCGCTTTGGGGAGAGGGGAAGGGTATCAGCTATCCCGATCCTAACACCGCTGTCGTGACGGACGGGGAGAAGACGTGGACACTGAAGAACTACGTGGCAACCGGTGGTAACGTTCACTTTCCGCCGAACGGACGCAGTCACTATGATCAGTCCAACACCGAGCCCGTGATGTCCACCATCGAGGACTGGCGCATGGGCAGTGGTCCGGACGGAAAGGATGTGGCAAAGCCGTGGACCGCGGCCGTGCTAGATCGCTACAAGGATCTGGCGCCCGACTGCATGGGCAAGTGGCTGGTGTATTGGCGTCAGAACATGCCGGGTCTAGACAACCGCTCGAAGGACGACGACGGTAAGCCTATGAAGAACTGGTTCGTGTTCTTGTTCTATTGATACGTCGCAGGTCTGACAACTCCTGTGATCTGACATCCGCTGACCCAGTAGGTGATTATCCATTGCGGTAGCCCGTCGTGCTGAGCCCGTCGAAGCATGCGGTCGGAAATCGCACGCCACCACGCAGAGATGCAGTGATCGGGGCAAGCGTGGGCATGCTTCGACGGGCTCAGCACGACGGTTCTGCGGTGTTGCGCCATAGCGGGCGGCGGGGATCGGACTTCACGGGATGCATGTGTGACGCGCCGCCGCGGGGCGCATCGCCGACCAGAATGGTGGACAGCTTGCCCGCTGAGGCAGGGAGAGGGCGGGCGAGCGGCGAAGAGGCTGAGCAGCACGAACATCCGAGGTCCGAAATGAACGTATCTTCCGACAAGCTAGCTAAGCTGTCGACCGAGTACGGTGGCTATCTGGAAGGCGACAAGGTCAATCGCTTCCTGGACGAGTACGGCATCAACTTCTCCGCTGGGCACTGGTGCGCGGGGGAGTTTCGCGACCGCTTTTGCCCCGATGGCTACAATAGTAACACCGATTTCGACGCCTCCGAAGAGGCTCAGATCGCAAGGGTGAAGGCGGCTGGTATCAAAGGCATCGAGTTTCACGAACGCTGCTTCATAGATGCTCACTATGCAAAGGACCAGCGACGCATCGAAAGCGTGCGTGCAGCACTCGCCGAGCACGGTGTCGTCTGCACCAACATGAACATGAACACGTGGTCCGATCCTAAGTGGAAGTTCGGTGGTGTTACCCATCCCGATCCGGGGGTGCGAAGGGATTGCCTAGCACTCTGCCTGCAAGGGGTAGAGATTGGCAAGGAGCTGGGGTGCGCGTCCTGTCAATTGTGGCCCGGATCCGATGGGTGGGACTATCACTTCGAGGTGGATTACGGCGAGCGGCTCGATTGGTTCATCGAGGGTTGTACTGCCATCGCTGAGCGGGCGGCGCAGTTAGGCCTGAAGTTCGGCACCGAGGCGAAGCAGAAGGAGCCGCGCGAAGGCAACATGATCGTGAATACCGTGGGCAAAGCCGCATTGGTTGCTCTCGAGGTCAACAAGAACCTCGGCAAGACGGTGATGGGCGTGGTGATAGATTACGGGCACGAACAGATGGTAGGTAATCAGCCCGCGGACAGCCTGTACCTGCTCAAGCGCATGGGAGTGCCTATCGCCAACTTCCACATCAACGCCGCGAAGTACAACTCGAACGACGAGGATCGTATCACCGGCACGGATGACATCTGGCGTTTGGTGGAGTTCTGCTATGCCGCGGTGGATACTGGCTACGATGGGTGGTTCGGTGAAGATCAGTTTACGTATCGCACGGAGCAGGTGCGGGCGATGGCGCTCAGCAAGGAGTTCTTCGCCAATGCCATGAAGAAGGCGCTGCTGGTCTACGCCCGCCGTGACGACCTCCGCCGTGCACAATCCACAGGTGACGCCGCCGAGACGATTGACGTCGTGAAGCGCATCATCTACAACGGGTAGTGTCCTCTCTCGGGCGGCGCCTGAGCCATGGAAGTGGGCTATACTCGCCCCGTGAGCGAGATACGGCTTACCCAGATGGTCGCCTGCGCGGGTTGAGCGAGTAAGCTGGGCCCCGCCCAACTCGCGGAGGTCCTCCGCGGGCTCCCCATCCCGACAGACCCGAATCTGCTCGTCGGCCTGGATACGGCGGACGACGCGGGCGTTTACCTGCTGCCCGACGGTACCGCGTTGGTGCAGACGGTGGACTTTTTCACGCCTATCGTGGACGACCCGTATCTGTTCGGCGCCATCGCCGCTGCCAACGCGCTCAGCGACGTGTACGCGATGGGTGGCCGGCCGCTCACCGCGCTGAACATCCTGTGCTTCCCGGCGGGTGTAGCGCCACCCGAGGTGCTGAGCCGCATCTTGCTAGGGGGATACGAGAAGGTGATCGAAGCTGGGGCCGTCGTGGTGGGCGGACACAGCGTGGAGGACAAAGAGCCGAAGTTCGGCATGGCCGTGACGGGCATCGTCAACCCTGGCCAGGCCATCACCAACAAGGATGCGAGGCCCGGCCAGCGCATCGTCCTGACCAAGCCGCTGGGCACCGGAGTGATCACCACCGCCGCGAAGTTCGATTCGTGTCCGCCACACGCGCTGGAGGCCGCATGTGCCTCGATGACGCGGCTGAACCGAGATGCGGCCTACGCTGCAGTGAGGCACGGCGTGCGCACCGGCACGGACATCACCGGTTTCGGACTCGCCGGGCACCTTTCACATGTCGCGCGGGCTTCGGGGGTCGAGTTGCGGTTGCAGTCCGAGCGCTTGCCGCTGCTTCCGGAGGCGAGGCGGTTGGCTGCTGAGGGGCATTCTCCAGGCGGGGCCTTTGCCAACCATTCGTGGCTGGAGGACCTCCTGGAGTTCGCGCCGGGCGTGCCGGAGGAGATGAGAAAACTGGTGGTGGATCCGCAGACCTCCGGGGGGCTGGCGTTGTTCGTTGCGCCGGAGCATGTGGACGCGCTGCTCGCCGAGTTGCCCGGCGCCGCGGACATCGGGGTCGTCGAGGAAGGCCCGCCGCGCATCTTCGTGGCCTGAGCCGGTATTCTGTCGCGGGGGCGAATGGGTGCTGGTGTGCCCCGCGGTCTTCAAAACCGTTGTGACTCGGAAACGGGTCAGGTGGGTTCGATTCCCACACGCTCCCGCCACCGCGCGCCTGTGACTGTGCCAAGATAGGCCCCATGGCCGCCGTCGAGCCCCAGCCGAGCCGCGTGACTTCTGGTAAGCCCCCAATCCGCTTCGACCGCAACGAGTTCGCGGGCGCATTCGGCGACATCGGCACGGACCTGCCGCTCATTGTGGGCATGATCCTGGTTGCAGGGCTGGATGCCGCGAGCGTACTCATCCTGTTCGGCGCGATGCAGGTGCTGACGGCACTATGGTATCGGATGCCGATCCCGGTGCAGCCGCTCAAAGCGGTCGCCGCGCTCGTCATCGCCCAAAAACTTTCGGCAGACGTAGTGTACGGCGCCGGACTGGCCATCGGGCTCGTCATGCTGGTGCTCACCGTCACCGGCGGGCTGGACCTATTGGCGCGGCTGATCCCCAAGCTGGTGATCCGCGGCATTCAGTTCGGGCTCGGGTTGCAGCTCTCCACGCTTGCGCTCCGCGAGTTCGTCCCGGCCGAAGGTGTCGCGGGTTTTTGGCTTGCGGGGGCGGGCTTCGTTCTTGCCATCATGTTCCTCGGCAACCGGAAGTACCCCGCAGCCCTGTTCGTGATCGGACTGGGAGTGCTTTATGCGCTCGTCGCCAAGGCGCCAGTCGCCGGGGCACTCGACGGATTGGGTCTTCGGCTTCCGGAGGTCAGGACCATCGGGTGGGCCGAGGTCTGGACCGGGTTCGTGTTGCTCGCCCTGCCGCAGATACCGCTCTCGCTCGGCAACTCCGTGCTGGCTACTAAGCAGCTCGTGGCCGACTATTTCCCGGAGCGCCCCATAAGCTTGCGTAAGATCGGCTTCACCTATTCGGTGATGAATCTCATCAACCCCTTCTTCGGTGGCGTCCCGACGTGCCACGGTTCCGGCGGGCTGGCCGGTCACTATGCCTTCGGGGCGCGCACGGGCGGGTCGGTGGTGATCTACGGTGCGATGTACCTGGTGCTGGGTCTGTTTCTCAGCGGGGGTTTCGCTTCGGTCATTCAGGTTTTCCCGAAGCCGATCCTCGGGGTGATCCTGGCGTTCGAAGGACTGGCACTGATGGTGTTAGTGCGGGACCAAGCTGCCCCCGACGTGCCGCGTTATGCTCTCCCCATCGCACTGATGGTAGGGCTGATGGCGGTGGGACTACCCTATGGCTATGTGATTGGGATGGCTGTCGGCGCCGTCCTGGCGGCCTCGGCTCGACGGTTCGAGATGGGCGGAGTCTTCTCCAGGTAGCACCTGCACGGCGGTGTCCAGCGATGCCTCCATCCCACCTCGGGTGGAGGAGGGTCTAGGATTCCTACCTTCACCCCGAAGGGGGTGGAGAGATGATGGCGTCTACCAATCCGACCTTACGGCCGGAGACGCTCAATTGCCCTAGAGCCTCTTCCGGAAGTCCTCAGCCGTTATGCGCAGGCCCTCCTCCAGCGGAGTGGTGGGCTCCCAGCCGAGGATGGTTCGTGCCTTGGTGATGTCGGGTTGCCTGCGCTTGGGATCGTCGGGCAGGGGAGGGTGGTGTTCGACGGGCACGTTCGTTCCGGTGACGCGCCGGATCACTTCCACCAGCTCTAGCATCGTGAACTCGTGCAGGGAGCCGATGTTCATTGGCCTTGCATAGTCGGAGAACGCCAGCCGCCACACGCCTTCCAGGATGTCGTCCACATAGCCGAAGCTGCGCGTGTAACTGCCGTCGCCGTAGATGGTCAGCGGTTTGCCCGTCAGTGCCTGCGTCAATAGGTTGGGCACCGCGCGCCCGTCGTCCATGCGCATTCGCGGGCCATACGTATTGAACAGACGCACGATGCGCACGTCCACGCCATGGTATCGCGCATAGGCCATGGTGAGCGACTCGGCATAGCGTTTGGCCTCGTCGTACACCCCGCGCGGGCCGATGGGGTTCACGTTGCCCCAATACTCCTCCGGCTGCGGGTGCACCAGCGGGTCGCCGTATACCTCGGAGGTGGAAGCGAGCATAAAGCGCGCGCCCTTCGCCTTGGCCAGACCCAGCGCCTTGTGCGTGCCGAGCGCACCCACCTTCAGCGTCTGAATGGGTAGACGGTCGAAGTCCACGGGGCTGGCGGGGGAGGCGAAGTGGAACACGAAATCCACGGGCCCGTCCACGTGGATGTATTCGGTGACGTCGTACTTGATGAAGCGAAAGGCGGGGTTGCCGAACAGGTGCTCGATGTTGCTTAGGCTGCCGGTGATCAGGTTGTCGAGCACGATCACGGTCCAGCCTTCTCGGATGAGGCGGTCAGCGAGGTGAGAGCCGAGAAAGCCGGCCCCTCCGGTCACCACCGCACGCTTGGGTTCGGGTTGTGCTTGCACGGGGAGAGTGTATTCCAAACGGGGTCTGCAGGACGAGTCGCAGCGGTGGACGGGTCTGCCCGGGCAAACTGGGCGGCAGCGCGGGACAGGTACGCGCACTCCCGCTAGGCTAGCACTTCACCCGCTGGGCTCTCCGCGCTCCTCGGCTGAGGGCTACGGACTGCAGCCAAGAGCTTTCGTCCCTAGAAGGCCCCGATACGCGAGGTCTAATGGTTTGGTCGTTGACAAATTTGCTCTAGGCCAGGTACTCTCAGCATAAACCTCTTGGATACAATTAGAGTGACGCAAGAATATAAGAGAGTCAATAATGGCTAGAGCTGCCTTTCCTCAACTCGCCGAGAGTGCCTACTTTGGCCTCCGCGACGCAGCACGCCGCTCGCTTCCCTCGAGAGTCACGCCCACCTGGCTCATGGCGAGTCTCAATGGCTACAAGGAGAGCAGCGCCAAGGTGGTGCTTGGGGCGATCCGCCGACTGGGGCTGGTTGATGTTGATGGCAAGCCGACCCCGCTGCTTCAGAAGTGGCGCTGCGACGAGGAGTACCCGGAAGCCTGCGCGCAGATGTTGCGCGCAGGCTTCCCCCCCGAGATCATCGAGGCGGCTGAGGGTGCGGCAGTTTCGACCGAGCAACTGTGCCGCCTGTTCATGGCGGCTGGGCTTGGCGAGAAAACCGCCTACAACGTCACTCGTCTGTTCCTGATCCTCAAGAGCGCCAGGACGGGCCCTGGGCAACGGCGGCTTGGCTCCGCAACGGCTGTGCCTCGGCGTGACCCGACCGCAACTAGACTACGTAGTGCGAGCAAAGGCCGCGTCGGACAGGCTGGACGGCGACCCGGACGAACGGCTCACGACCCCGGTTCCTACCCAAACGATGCTGACCGGAATGCAGGACGGCGAGTCCTGGCTGATGCGGGGACCAACCCTCCCTCTGAAGTGGTGTGGACCGTCCCACTCGACCGTGGTCGGACGGCTACGTTACGATTCCCAGACGACATCACAGCCCGCGAATGGAGCAAGCTCGTAGCCCTGCTTCAGGTCCAGGAGCGATTCGCAAAGGATGTGGAATGAGGCTGCGAGAGCTTGAGAAGTACCTGCGAGAGCGGGGCTGCGAGAGGGTCAGGGAAGGTGCAAAGCACACAATCTATCGTAATCCCGTGTCGGGCAAGACCGCCCCGGTTCCGCGGCATCATGAGATCGGCCGACTAATGGTCCGGCGCATCTGCCTGGAACTCGCGATTCAGCCGCCTGCCACCGACTAGCCTGCGAACGGCAGCGACTCCACTTCGGCGTCGGCCGGGCGTTCGCGAAGTGCCAACTCCCGCCGCGCCTCCATCAGCTCATGAAGAGCGTCCAGGACGTTCTCGCGGGCCTCGTTCTTCGTCCTACCCTGCGAGAAGGCGCCGGGGACCTCGGGGATCGTGGCGATCCACCAGCCGTCCTCGCCAAGTTCGTAGATGATCGTCATGTGCGGTTCCATCTGGCTCTATTGTCGGATACGTTTCAGGTTACCCGAAGTTCTCAGCGGGCGAGGGCGGGGAAGCTGCTACCGGCCCAAGTGCTCGATTCAGCCGGGCCTCCGATTCGCTGAACAGTGCGAATCATCGAGATCGAAAAATTCTCGCAGAGTGATACACGGAAGACTTGACAGGGAAAGAGCAGAATGATAGGATGTCTACGAACCCAGTGCCGAAGACGCTAGACCAAGAAGAGGTGTAGTCGAAGTGAAGAAGTTTACTTCATTGGGATGCTGGGGAGGGGTGGTATTTTCCACTGCCACCCTTGCTGCTCGTGTCATGTGGCCATACCGTGCGCCTGTCGGAGACTAGCCGAAGTGAGATGAAAGCAGGCGCCTTCACGCTTGTCGAGCTACTGGTCGTCCTGGTGATCATCCTCGCGCTCATCGCGATCGTCCTACCCGTCGTAAACATCGCGAGGGCCAGAAGTTTGGCGTCTGGTTGCGGTGCCGGCCTATCCCAGATCGGCAAGGCCGTTCTCATGTACTCAGACGACCACGAAGGGTGGCTGCCGTGTCATTCAGTCCAATCCGCGATGGCCTGGGACCCACATAGGCAAACCGACAACAGGGTAATCGGTCGCCCCAAGGAGTGGCGGGAGTCGCTCAAGCCATACACCAGGTCGTACGAAGTCTTCTGGTGCCCAGCCGACCGCCACAGGGGTACAGACTTCCTCGCGGATCTCGACGAGCCTGACGACCATCGCCAGCTGTACACGAGTTACCAGATGGCCCTGAATCTCTATAGTCCTTCGTACTGGGGTCCCGATGGCTCACTTGCCGTTCGTCTCTCGCAGCTCAAACACGGTGCGAGCAATACCTGCTACATCGGTGACTGGAGCGTACTGCCGGTAGACGCCGACGTCGGGGTTACCCCGCACGGGCACGGAGGCAACGGGCTTTTCCTTGATGGCAGCGTCAGGTGGTACGCAAAGATGGTGACAGTGGCGAAACGGAATCATCCCCTATGACGGCAAACGGGCGTGCAGTGGTGGCCGCAACAGGGGTCGAAGTCTTGGATCACGTTCCACGGCCGCGGTGCCAACGCGCTTTACCTTGATGGCAGCGTGAGGCATACGCGATCGGATTAGCCGTGCGGGCCGATGGCACGCTTGGATTGCCCACCCGATGAAGCGAAAGGCGGGGTTGCCGCTGCTAGATGCTACGTGGGCTGCAGGGGATCAGGTTGTCAAGCACCATCACGGCCCGGCCCTCGCGGATGAAGCGTTCGGCGAGGTAGGAGCCGGGGAAGCCGGCCCCTCCGGTCACCACCGCACGCTTGGGTTCGGGTTGCGCTTGCACGGGGAGAGTGTATTCCAAACTAGGAGTGCAGGACGAGTCGGAGGGTGCGGGCGGGTCGGACGGGTCCGGGGTCGTCGGTTCGCTGCGCGGAAGGCGCCATCGAGATCGAAAGAATCTCGCAGAGTGATACACGGAAGACTTGATAAGGCCCGCGGGAAGTGATAGAATGATTACGAACCCGGCGCGCCAGGCGCTCTAGACCAAGATGAGTTGTGGAAGAAGTGAAGAAGCTCACTTCGTTAGCGTGCTGGGGAGGGGTGGTACTCTCCACTGCCATCCTAGCCACTCGTGTCGCTGAGGCCGGAGGCGTGGGAATCTGTGATTGCGCTTGGCAGACGATGGTCGGGGCGACATTCGCAGTGTTCTTGCCACCCATTGCCGGCGCAGCTTTCTTCGTGCTTCAGTTGCTCAACGGAGTCAATAGAAGCCGATTGCGCCGGATAGCCGGACTTGCCGTCCTGGTGGGGATTCCCGTCGGGGTGGTTGCCCTGGACGCGATGTCCCGCGACGGTGCCCTCTGCCCCTTGTGCGTGGGGTCTGGGCGTGCTTTGGTGTCGTAGCCGCGGCGACCGTCCGTGAAATCGCAGCCCGCGCCCAGCAACTATCGGCAGTTCGCAGCCTCGCATCGCAGGTGCATCGATCAGCAAGGACCGGGCTGTGTCTGGGATAGTTGCACGACGCGGGTGTACGAACTGAAGGACTGTGAGGGGCCATGGGATGCCGGGCAGTATTCGCGCAAGTGCTGTCACCACTAGGGACTAGGGATCGCCCAGTCAAGTGCAAGTGAGGTGCGGTATGAGAGCAGGCGCCATTACGCTCGTCGAGCTACTGGTCGTCCTGGTGATCATCCTTGCGCTCATCGCGGTCGCACTGCCGGTCTCGAACTTGGTTCGCGCACGGAGCCTCGTCTCCGGCTGCGGCAGTAACCTGGGCCAGATCGGCAAGGCGGTCATCATGTACGCGGACGACCACCAGGGCTGGCTGCCGTGTCACTCGCTTCAGTCCGTCAAGGAGCTCGGTGAGCGCGCGAAAGTGCTCAGTACTCCCGTTGTCGGACGTCCCAAGGAGTGGAGAGACTCGCTGACCACCTATACTAGGTCACACGAGGTGTTCTGGTGCCCCGCGGACAGCCACCGCGGCACCGAGTTCACTGCGGAGTACGACCACCCCGAGGACCACCGACAGCAATACACGAGCTATCAGATGTCGCATCTTCTTCTGTACCTTCGCAAGTATAGGGGCCCCAACGGTACGCTCGCCATTCGCGTCGCGAGGTTGAAGACCGGCCCAAGCGAGACCTACTACATCGGCGACTGGGTCGCGCTGACTGCCGACTCCGACTTCGGACTGACGGCGCACGGCCGCGGGGGCAACGGCCTATTGCTCGACGGCAGCGTGAAGTGGCATCCTGAGTTGGTTACCAAATCGGGTCGCAACTAGCAGCCGGGGCAAATCGCCCTGTATTGTGCCGGGCTTCTCCATGCGCCCTCCGATGCGGACGGGGCTCATCGTCGTCGCTGCACCGGGAACCGGGGCAGGGCGCGACTTGTTTCAGTGAATGGCCCGTGAAGAGGCCGGGCGGTGTGGCACGCCCGCCGCCGGAGGTGAATTCGATGAAGAGAGCATTCGTCGCGTTGCTGATCCTGGTTTTCGCGGCCGTCGTCTTTGCGCAGCAGGTCGAGTTCCACGGCCACAAGGTGCTCCGAACCTACATTACCAAGCCTTCGCAGCTCGCCTTCCTGGAAAAGCTGAACGTGGACTTCTGGTCGGAGCGACCGGACCTCGGCCCCGTAGACGTGCGCGTGACGCCCGACCAACTGAGGCGGGTTCAGCAGGCGCGCATCCCGTATATCGTGCTGATCGAAGACCTGCAGAAGCTGATCGATTCGCAGAAATCGGACGTCACCGCCCAGGGCATCTTCGACGACTATCTGACGCTCGACCAGATCAACGCGCAGCTCCTGACCTGGGAGCAGCAGTATCCTGCCCTTGCCAAGCGCATCCAGGTCGGCACCAGTGTGCAAAACCGGCCCATCTACGTCCTTCGTCTCTCCACGGGTGTCAACCAGACCGACAGCTATGGCAGCAAGAAGCTGGGTGTGCTGTATCACGGCGCGGAGCATGCCCGCGAATGGATCAGTCCGCCCGTGGTGCTTTACATCGCCGACTATCTCCTGAGCAACTACGGCGTGGACCGCCGCGCGACGGACATCTTGAACCATATGGACGTGTACTGCATGCCGGTGATGAACCCGGATGGCTACCGATACACCTGGACCACGAATCGCATGTGGCGAAAGAACCGCCGCAATAACGGTGACGGCACCTACGGCGTGGACCTCAACCGAAACTGGGGCTACATGTGGGGAGGCGATGGCTCGAGTGGAAACACCTCTAGCGATGTCTACCGCGGCCCGTCCCCGTTCTCCGAGCCCGAGACGCAGGCGGTGCGCGATTTCCTACTGGCCAATCCTCGGGTCAAGGGTCATCTGGACTACCACAGCTATAGCCAGCTCATCCTTTTTCCGTGGGGCTACACTTCCGCGCAGTGCCCGGACTATGCTGCCTTCCTCTCGGCAACGGGGCGAATGGCGACGCTGATCAACCAGGTCCACGGTAAGGTGTACGACTACGGCAGCGTGGGCGGTTCGCTATACCTCGCCTCGGGCTGCAGCCTCGACTGGTCCTATGCGGTCGCAGGCACCCGGGCAATCACCATCGAGCTCCGCGACACAGGCGAATACGGCTTCGTGCTGCCTAAGGAGCAGATCATCCCGACCTGCCAAGAGAACCTGCCGGCGGCCATAGACTACGCGCTTTGGCTGGACCAGGTCTATCTGATTCCGGCTCGCAAGCGCTAAGTCGTTCTGCACGGGCGCGACTGGGTAGAATCCCGACACGCTGACGGGTCTCAACGGCGAGGCCGGGAACAGCACGTATCGGGCGCTGCCCGCGCGTGGATTCGTGCGCCTTCCCCCTCCGCGTCGCGAGACCGCACCGCAGCGGCTATGGAGGAGGAGTGATGGCGCATCGGACGGTCGTAACGATGCCAGGAGACGGCATCGGCAAGGTGGTGATGCCTTGCGCTCTCAAGGTTCTTCGTGCAGCTGGCTTCGAGGCGGAGTACGTTCACGGGGACATCGGCTGGGAGTTCTGGTGCAAGGAGGGCAACGCACTTCCCGAGAGAACGATCGAGCTTCTTCAGGAGCATCGACTAGGGCTGTTCGGGGCCATCACCTCGAAGCCGAAGGCCGCAGCGAAGGCCGAGCTGGCGCCCGAGCTTCAGGACAAAGGTTACACTTACTACAGCCCCATCGTCACGATGCGCCAGCGGTTCAACCTGGACATCTGCGTGCGCCCTTGCCGCTCGTTCCCGGGCAACCCTCTCAACTTCGTGCGAAAGGGTGTTGCCGGCATCGAAGAGCCTCACATAGACGTCGTGGTGTTCCGACAGAACACGGAGGGCGAGTATTGTGGGGTGGAGTGGACCAATCCCCCCGACCGCGTCCGCGCAGCCCTCGAGACGCATCCGAAGATGCAGGCGTTTGCAGATACGCCGAGCGAGGATCTAGCCATCTCCTGCCGCATCATAACGCGCAAGGCGAGCCAACGCATTATCTCTGCGGCGTTCGAGTATGCGCGTAAACACCGCTACAAGTCCGTGACGGTGTGCGAGAAGCCGAACGTGCTACGCGAGACGAGCGGGATGATGATGACGGAGGCTGAGCGCATCGCGTTGGCGTTTCCCGAGATTCAGCTTTGGGATACGAACATAGATGCGCAGCTCATGTGGCTCACCAAGAACCCCGAAGACTATGGTGTGATCGTCTGCGGCAACCTTTTCGGCGACATCGTGTCGGATGCGTTTGCAGGACTGGTCGGCGGGCTGGGGTTCGCGTGCAGTGCGAATCTCGGCCAAGAGGTTGCAGTCTTCGAACCCACCCACGGCTCCGCGCCGAAGTACGAGTACCTAGAGCCACCCATCGTGAACCCTATCGCCATGATCCTGAGCGCGTGCATGATGCTCGACCACATAGGCGAGGACTCGCGTGCAGCTCGTATTCGGCTGGCCATCGCCGCAGTCGTTCAGGAAGGCAAAGTGCGAACCTATGACATGTTGAAGCTGCGCGGAGGACCGGAAGCACTTGCGCAGGGAGCCGCCAGCACCTATGAGATGACGGATGCCATCATTGCCAACCTATAGGGCCACTCGGCCACTAACACACTCGGTGGGACCGACGACATGATAACCAGAACCGAGATCGAAGACCTATTCCGACCACAGTTGCAACGCATCGAAAACGAAGAACTGAGGCGTAAGGTGGTTGACACGTGGCTGCTCGCGTGCAAACGTGGCAACTGGAACAGTATCGAAGATGTCCGCAAGATGCCCTTTACGCTGCTAGTGGATGCCGAAGGCGTCGACTTTATCCAGCACACCATCGCAGTTACAGAGGGCGCCGCTGCTCTAGCCGAGGCTCAGAAGAAGGCTTACGACAAAATGCCGTATCAGGTAGACATGGACCGGTTGATCGCAGGTGGACTGGTGCATGACGTGGGCAAGCTGCTCGAGATCGAGCCAGACGGACAAGGCGGGTACAGGATGAGTCATACGGGACGATGCGCGCGTCATCCAATATCCGGCGCATGGCTGGCAGCGGTGGTGGGACTTCCGGAAGAGATCATCAACATCATCGTGTGCCACTCGAAGGAGGGGGACGGGCGCCCGCAGGTGGTGGAGACCATCTTCATCCACCAGGCGGACTTCGCGGCCTTCGACCCCTTCGTGTTCCGCAAGGCGGGCAGGCTGATCGAATAGGAGAAGTATCGTGGGAATGACGTTTGCCGAGAAGGTGCTAGCCAAAGCGTCGGGCAACGAATCGGTGGTGCCGGGTCAGGTGGTCACCGTCCGTCCCGACCACCTGCTCACACATGACAACACCGCTCCGATCATCAAGAAGGTAGAGAATGAACTACTGAAGTACGGCGTGTGCGATCCGGAGCTGCCCATCATCGTGCTCGACCACGTGTCGCCCGCAGCCAACGAGAAGGCTGCTGCTCAGCACAAGTCGGTTCGTGAGTTCGTAAAGTCCCAGGGCATCCGACACTTCTATGACGTAGGCATGGGCATATGCCACCAGTTGGTGATGGAAGAGGGCCTTGCAGGTCCCGGCAAGCTCATCGTGGGGTCGGACTCCCACTCTTGCACTTATGGGGCTATCGGTGCATTCAGCACCGGGATCGATCGAACGGAAGCGGCGTGCTTGTTGCTTACCGGTGAGACCTGGCTGCGCGTACCACATTCCATCAAGATCACCTTATCTGGGAGACTGCGCCCGCCGGTAGCCGCGAAGGACTTGATGCTGGCAATCATCCGCGAGCTGGGTGCGGACGGTGCCAACTACTGCTCCGTGGAGTTTCACGGCGGAATAGACGCTCTGACGATGGATGATCGCATCGCCATGTGCAACATGGCCGTAGAGATGGGTGCTAAGAACGCCGCATTCCCCGTGGACGAGATTGCCGTAGAATACATGAATGTCAATCGGGCGACTGGTGAGCCCCTATGGGCCGACGCAGACGCCAAGTACGTAGCGGAGTACTCTTTCGACCTGGACTCGCTCGTACCCCTAGTGGCGATTCCGCATAGAGTGGACAATGTGCGCCCTGCCGCAGAGTTGGGAGACATCACGATCCATCAGGCTTTTCTCGGCACATGCACTAACGGAAGGCTCAGCGATTTGCACGAGGCTGCGAGGATTCTGAAGGGGCGTAGCATCTCGCCCGATTGCCGCTTGCTCACGGTTCCCGCGAGCAAGAAGGTACTGGACGAAGCATTGGCGGATGGTACTATTGCAGCACTTAGCGCGGCTGGTTCGCTAATCCTG
The DNA here is from genome assembly GCA_039961735.1 of Fimbriimonadia bacterium. Classification (NCBI taxonomy): domain Bacteria; kingdom Bacillati; phylum Armatimonadota; class Fimbriimonadia; species Fimbriimonadia bacterium. The sequence continues at coordinate 69,581 of JABRVX010000004.1, read as the reverse complement.
CCATCGGGCTGTGGCCCATGTATGGGGGCGCATCAGGGTGTCCTGGCGCCGGGCGAGGCCTGCATTAGCACCGCCAATCGCAACTTCCGTGGACGTATGGGATGTGTGGAGGCCGATATCTATCTGGCGAGTCCTGCTACGGTTGCTGCCAGCGCGATACATGGCAGGATCACCGATCCGCGCGAGGAGTACAGAGCATGAGGGTATGGAAGTACGGAGACGACATCAATACCGATCTGCTGTTTCCAGGGAAGTACACCTACACGTGTGCTACACCCGATGAAATCCGTCCGCACCTTCTAGAGGACCTCGACCCCGAGTTTGCCGGGGGGGTCCGAGAGGGTGACATCATCATGGCCGGCAAGAACTTCGGGTGTGGTAGCTCGCGTGAGCAGCCCGTGGTGGGACTGCGTGCGGTAGGCATACAAGCGGTGGTGGCGGGTAGCTTCTCGCGTATCTTCTACCGCGCGGCTATCAATCAGGGCCTGCTGTTAGTAGAATGTTCAGAGGCCGTATATGCGTATCGCGAAGGTGACAAAGTGGAGATCGATGCGCGTGAGGGCGTGATCACGGTCGGCGAATCGAGCTACCGGTTCCCGGGCCTGCCGGACGAGATGCTTGCCATACGTGATGCAGGAGGTCTGCTGAACTACACGCTGCAGAAGCTCGAACGCGAAAGGGGCATGGCATGAGCGGACTTGGGACCGCAGGACGAAAGGGTGATAGGGTCCGTTCGGACTGCTGGGTTTCCATCGAGCTACGTGATGGAGGACCTCTCGAGCTCGATGTTACCACCCGTGTCGAAGCGATGTACGGCGATTCGATCCGGTCCTTCGTCCGTGATGTGCTGGCCGAGATGGGTGTGCATCATGCGAAGGTGAGTATAGAGGACTACGGGGCCCTACCCTACGTGATTGCCGCCCGGCTGGAAGCCGCGGTCAAGCGCGCGGACCCACTGAATACGAACACCTGGTTACCTGAGGCTCTGCCATGTACTCAGTACCCGACCGAGAAGGAACGATTCCGTAGGTCGCGACTATACCTGCCTGGCGGGGAGCCGAAGTTCTTCACCAACGCTGGCCTGCACGGTGCCGACGGTTACATCCTGGACCTCGAAGACAGCGTGCCTCCTAGCGAGAAGGATTCCGCTCGACTGGTAGTGCGAAACGCACTCAGGCAAGTGGACTTCGGCAGTGCGGAGCGGATGGTACGTATCAACCAGCTTCCGCTCGGCCTCGAGGACATCCGAGCGATTGCCCCGCATAACGTACACGTAGTTCTGATACCCAAGTGCGAAAGTGCCGAGCAGGTGCGCGAGGTAGACGAAGCTATGCGCGAGTCGGGAGCCTCGGAGACCTACCTGATGCCCATTATCGAGAGTGCATTAGGTGCGTTCCGCGCCTATGAAATAGCGTCCGCCTGCCGCTCGGTATGCTCGCTGGCCATCGGGTTGGAGGACTATACGGCCGACATCGGAGCAGAACGCACGCCAGAGGGTCGCGAGAGTTTCTGGGCACGCTCCCAGGTCGTCAATGGTGCGAGGGCCGCGGGTGTGCAGCCTATAGACACAGTGTTCTCCGATGTCGACGATGAGGAAGGCCTTCGGGCTAGCGTACGTGAGGCGAAGGCGCTCGGCTTCGAGGGCAAGGGTTGCATCCACCCACGCCAGATACGTCCCATTCACGAGGAGTTCGCCCCGTCGCCCGAGAGCGTCGAGAAGGCCAAGCGCATCGTGACGGCCTATGAAGATGCTGCTGCCAAGGGCCTCGGTGTGGTGGCTCTGGGCAGCAAGATGATCGACCCACCAGTAGTGAAGCGAGCACTCCGCACTGTGAAGCTGGCCGTAGAGTGCGGGTTGTTACCAGAGAACTGGAGAGAAACTGCCAATGAGTGAGTTGGTGCAGAACGCCATAGGCCGCTGGGTTCCGACCGAAGTGAACGGCAGGGAAGCGATTCCCTATCAGGGTGTCGGCAAGTACCGTCCATCGGGCCGCAAGGCCGCTCCACCCATTGCCAGTTGCGCCGATTACCCTGCGGACGGGAACAAGGTGGTGGGATCGCTGCACGAGGCGCTGAGAGCGTGCGGGCTGCGTGACGGTATGACCATCTCGACGCACCACCACTTTCGCGATGGCGACATGGTAGCGTGCGCGGTGTTCGACACGGCTGCCGAGATGGGTGTCAAGGACCTCATGTGGTTTCCGAGCGCGTCGTTCCCCTGCCACGCGCGCATGGTGGAACACATGGAGTCGGGTGTGATCCACCACATCGAGGGCAGTCTCAACGGTCCCCTGGGAGAGTACTGCTCCCGCGGCAAGATGCGTGGATTGGGCGTGCTACGTTCGCACGGGGGACGCTACCAGGCGGTGCAGGATGGAGAAGTGCATATCGATATCGCAGTCATCGCAGCGCCGACGGCGGACCCCTTCGGTAACGCGAATGGCGTGACCGGACCTTCGGCGTGCGGGTTGTTAGGTTTCGCGCTCGCTGACAGCCAATATGCCGACAAGGTGATCGTCGTCACGGACAACCTCGTGCCGTTTCCCTGCATCCCTTGGCAGATCCACGGCAACTATGTGGACTATGTGGTAGTGATGGACCGAATCGGTGACCCGGCGAAGATCGTCTCCGGCACCACACAGATCACGCGAAGTCCGGATCGGTTGCTCATTGCGGAATTGGCGGCGCGCTTCTGCGAAGAAGCCGGGATCGTGCGTGACGGTTTCTCGTTCCAGGCCGGGGCGGGTGGCACGGCTCTCTCCTTCTCCATCTTCCTCGGCGAGATGATGAGGAAGAAGGGTATCAAGGCGAGGTTCGCGCGAGGCGGCAGTAACAAGTACCTCGTGGAGATGCTCGAAGAGGGTTTGGTGGAATACATCCTGGACGGGCAAACGTTCGATCTGGACGGCGTTCGCTCGATGAGGGACAACCCCAGACACGTGAACACCAGTCCGTTCACGAGCTATAACTATCACGGCAAGGGCAACTTCGCCTCGATGGTGGATGTGACGGTTCTCGGTGCGACCGAGGTGGATCTAAACTTCAACGCGAATGTAGTAACACACTCAGACGGTCTTTTGCTGCATGGGATTGGCGGCTGGCAAAACTGCCTTTTCGCCAAGTGCACCATGCTGCCGATTCCTTCCTTCCGCGACCGGATCCCCGTCATACTGGACGAGGTGACAACACTTTGCGGTCCCGGCGAGCTGATCGATGTGATCGTAACCGAGCGCGGCATCGCCATCAACCCCTTACGGCAGGACCTGATAGACGCAGTCAAGGGCTCGTCGCTTCCGATCCGCCCCCTGGAGGACATCAAGCGTGAGGTGGATGCCATCTGCGGTGGTCCACCCTCTCGGCCGAAGCTCGGAGATAAGGTGGTCGCCGCCATCAAGTGGGTGGACGGAACCGTGATCGATTCCGTCCGTCAGGTTCTCGACTAGCCCACTATTCCGAGCACTTGGTGAAGCTGACGAGAACGATGGCCAGGTCGGGCACACCCACCTGTCCGTCGTTGTCCAGATCCGCGGGCCCACCTGTCTGAGCGAACCGCACCAAGACGAAGTTGAGGTCTGCCAGGTCGACACAACCGTCGCGGTTGGCGTCACCGTTGTGCAGGGAGTACGCCGGCGCCTGATAGGCTCGCTGGTCGATCACCACGTCCTGGACCCTACTCAACCACTGTCCGCCGGGAGTGCCGACTCGCAGTTTCCAAGTACCGAAGGGTGCCTCGTCGAGCACTACAGGGCCATTGCCGCTGATAGGTACGAGCCACGCGGGACGAACTTCCTCGCCGGTGACAGGATCGCGGAGTTCGAAGCGGATGGTTACAGGGTCGGTGAACTCGTAGTTCTGCAGCGTCATGTCTACCGTGATGTCTGCCACACGCCATCGAACCTCGCAGCGGTCCAGGTTGCACGGGGGATCTCCACAGGGGTCGTCAGGACACGCCGGATTCGCCTCCGCCTGAAACACGTAGATTCCGGGCTGTGCGAAGCTCCAATTGAACTGGAAGTAAGTGGTCTCGGGCATTCCGAAGAACCAGTTGGTGGAGTGGCTGAGAGTGTCATAGCCTCGGTAGCCCGGACGACGGAACAGAACCGTCGTAGTGATACCGTAGTCCGCCGGCTGCTGATTGCATGAGACCATGAACTGCGCCATGTAGCTCGGGGTAACATCGTCGCTTGGCGGGCAGTACGTGAAACGCACCAGATCCACGCAACTATCGGCGAAGGCGGTGACCGATAGGAGCATCAGAGCAGTCAGACAGGCAATCCTCATCGAGTTCTCCCCTGTCCCCGCGTCGTTGCGGGGCCACGCATAGTGTATCACGGGAGTCGCGCGGCGGCAAACCTCCAGCGCATACGGCCTACACCGACACCGGCTTACGTTCCTTCACGTGGCGTACCGCCCACGCGCCAATGGCGAGGTAGATGGGGATGATGGAGAACGCTACTCGCCAGCCGATGCCAGGCATGTCGGGATAGGTGCGGTTGAACCAGTCGGCCACCGGCCCGACCCATGGCGCGAGCACCTGTGGCACCGTGAACGCGAGGTGCCACACCGCCATGTATCTACCTTCCTGCTCCTTCGGCACCAGGTTGCACGCGAAGGCCCAGTCCACGGCTACGAAAGCCCCGTAGCTCAGGCCGAAAGCAAAGCCGATCACGAACGCGCCTGTTAGCGTCTGGTCGAGAACGAACGCGATAGCCGATGCCGCCATCATTGCGCAAGTGAAATACACGATGGCCTTTTTGCTCACGCGGTCAGCCAGCCATCCCGATGGCCAGTTGCCTAGCAACGCGCCACCGGTAAACAGCAGCGCCAACTTCGCGAAATCCCCGCCCGGATCGCTCGAACCTAAGGCATCTTGTAGGTAGTAAAGTAGAAAGGGAAGCGCTGTGTAGAAGCCCATATTGATGAAAAACCGCGACACCATGAGCCACACAAAGCTGGGATAAGGTCTCAGCGGAACGAGAAGAATGCGTGACCACTCGAGCGGGGGAAGCGTCGAGGCCGCCGAGGCAGGCTCCCGAACGCTGATCGTGGTGTATAGCACCGACACCCCGAGCATCGCGATGATCACCCAACATAGCACGAACAGCTTCTCGGACAGCAGCATGTACCCGAGGAAGCCCCCGGCCTGACCTATCAGCAGCATCATTCCCATGAAAGCAGACGCCAGGCCTTGCCTATCTTCCGGCACCAAGTCCGGAATGAACGCTTGATACGGACCGTTGCTGACGTTCATCCACACCTGTACCCAGCAGTAGGCGAATAGCAGCCAGCCGAAGCTACGCAGCACTAGCGGGGCGTGAAAGAACAGGTAGATTGCAGGTAGCGATAGCACCACACCGATGAACACATAGGGAGTGCGACGGCCGAACGGGCTGGCCGTGCGATCGCTGATCGGCCCGATCACGAGCTGAATAATGCTAGAGAGTGCGGCTCCCGTTGCCCCGATGTAGAATAGGTAAGTACCCTTCCACTCACCGCCCACCAGCCGCTCCACGAATAGTGGCAGCAGCAGTCCCAACACGCCTGCCCACCAGAAGTTGACGGACAACCATAGTAGAGAGATGTTGAAGAGTTGGAGCGGCGCACGATGCACTCGCCGTCGCGTCGTGGCAACGCTGTCTCGGAGTGACATAGAGTGTGTTGCCTAGCTACTTCGCCTTCTTGCGCGTAGCCAGGTACTCCTCTTCGGCCTTCTTCAGGTCCTTGGCGCTCGGCCGCTTCGGTGCAGTGGCCGCCTCGGCTCCCTCGGGCTGCGCCTTCGGCTTCGCGGTGGTCTTAGCCACCTTCGCAGGCTCCAGGTCGGCGGGCTGCACCAACACCACGTAGTTCAGGCGGATCTCCTTCTCCTCCGGCGTCAGTCTCTTGCGGCCCTCCTCCGAGAGGCCGGCGAGGAACTTGTCTGCCACCCGCTGCTGAACCTTTCGGTGCATCTCCGCAGCTGCAGGCTGCAGGCAGTCGGGGTCTATCGTGACGGCCGCTTCTCCAGAGTCGTAGATGCGAGTCACTTCACCCTCCAGCCCCGCGTAGTGCGGGAAATAGGTCATGGAAGCAACGTCCTGCTCCGTCGCGGCTCTCTCCTTGATCCGAACTCGGTCTCCCGGCTGCACCTTGGCCAATCTGCTCCTCCCCGATTCGAGACGTCGCCAAATGGCGACCATGGCCAATTGTACCAGCGGCCGGGGTGTCATACTTTGCGGCGTGTGGGAGATTGGCTGGGCCATTGCACTCGTTCTGGTGCTGTACGTGGTGGCGCGAGGCGCCAGGTGTCTGCTTCGGCGTACCCCCTCGCTCCAGCGTTCCCAGCCCATCGTCCACGAGTTCTGGATGTGGACGCCCAAGGAGCATCTTCCCTCCGAACACGCAATCAGCAACCGACTGCTGCGCGGGAATCCGCATAACTCCTCCGGCAGGCCCGCGGTGAGCACTTCCGAGGCGCTGCTGCTCACCGACATCCGAACGCACGTAGGCATCTCGCTGCCGCCAAAGAACCGGCATCTGTTCGACCCCAACTTCTACTCCGACGAGGCCGTCGTGCCGCCGGAGGCGATGGACACGATGAAGGAAGCGAAGTCCATGGTTATCGTTCGCTTCGTGGCCGAAGAGCCGATGCCGAACCGTGATTACCTTCACTTCGTCGCGCATCTCGCAGACGCTGTGGCCGACCTCATGGGCTCGGAGCTGATCTACGACCGCGAGGGAATGCGCTTCTACACCGGCGAGCGCTGGAAAAAGGAGATGATGTCGGATAACGCCAGACAGACCTTCGAACGGTTGGTAGCCTTCGATGCTGCGGAGGAAGCACGTGGCTGGTGGCTGCACACGCACGGGATGCGGAAGCTCGGGCTCCCCGACCTCGAGATGTGCGAAGTGGGTCGCGAGCAGAAGACGATCTGCATGAACATCCTGCGCACATTTGCCGAGCAGGTGTTCGATGACCCTGCGGCGCTGACGGATCGAGAGGTGGAGATGTTCGGGCGCTCGCATCGGCTGGTGCTAGTGCCCAGCGAGCGGAGCACCCGCCACCACCGCGGCCTGGTGTTGGAGCTGATGGATACCACCTCGATGGTGGACCAGATCCTGTACGAGGCCGAGCCGAGCTGACCCAGACGGCTACTCCAAGTAGCAGACTGCTTGGCGGCTGTCGGGATCCGCGGCTACGTGGGCGTGCATGCCGCCGGTCGCAACAGGCACGTCTATCACACGCAGTAGTCCATCCAGCGAGGACAGTTCCGGCAACTCGGAACTCAGAACGCTCGACATCCCAAGCAGCACCGTTTCGTTATACTGCGTCTCCGGCTCATCGGGGTACACGGGCAGGTAGATCACTTCGGCCTCGACGAGATCCAGGAAGAAGTGTGTGCCGTACGAGACTTCGGGTACCTGCCCGGACTCGGTCCGCGCGATCTCCACGAGCACTGCAGCGTTGCTGATGTCGGCATACCCGACGTTCACACCCAGCTCCAGATTGCTGCTACCCCAGCGACCGGGGCCCATGGTCAGAAGTTTCCCCTGCGATCCGAAGCGTTCGTTGATCTTACCTACCGCTCGTCCGACCGATCGCTTCTCGTCCTGTGGCAGGGCTACATAAGCGCCCGGGTCTACGTAGACGATATGACGAATACCGTGTACCTCACCACCTGCTAGCATCCTGTTCGTTCGAAAAACGACACGCTCAGCGGGAAGGTCGCTAGGCACGCTGACACGAGTCGTAGCGCCGGGGAGCGTCATGGGTCGGCATTGCAAGAGGTTGACCCTAACCGATCCGTCCTGCCGAACGTGCGCCGTGAATTCCACGTCCACTGCCATGCCATAAGCCGCATCCAGCCGTGCGAGTAGTCCACCCAGAGTCGACACGAAGTCGGTGCGGCGTAGCAGGTTTTCGAACGTAAGTACGAGCCTGTCTGCGGGCCCCTCAACGCGATTGCTTACGGGATGTTGGATGTCATCGTCGGTGCGCTGAGAGACGAAGTAGTGCATGCCTGGGTAGTCGAGGTTACGCAACACTTCAGCGAGTGGTAGTGTCATCTCGCGGTTGGCTGTCGTGTCCAGCACGTCCACTGCGTGCTGCGAATGTACCGCAACATCCATGCCGGTTTCTGGTCGGAGGAAGGGATCGCTAACAGGGATCATTCGTGGGTAGTCGCCGCCAACCCGTTCCACGGCACGGGTGCCCAGTCCGAATACCAAACGAATGACGCCCTGCTTGGGGTCGATCCGGTCCGTCCATGCATACATGTTGCGCGAAAAGGCGACTCCCGCCAGTGCAGGGAAGAACCAGTTGCGATACGGCATGCCGGACACGCGCTGCACTAACACCGCCATCTGTTCGGTGTTCCGGTGCAGCCCACGCCGCTTGCGGTAGGCTAGCGCGTCCGGGCTCAGCGCACTCGCGTACACCCGCTTGATCGCACTCATCAGCGCTTCGAGTCTCTCCTCGGGAGACCCCTGATTGGCCAAGAACTCGCTGTGATACTTCCCCGCGAAGGCGTTGCCGAAGCTGTCCTCGAGCAAGCTGCTGGAACGCACGATGATGGGCGCCTGACCGTAGTAGTCAATCATGCTGCGGAACTGATCCACGATCTCTGCAGGGAAGGTGGCAGAATGGAACCGCCGCCTGATCTCTTCGTACTCCTCCGGCGAGATCTCGGCTCGGTGACTGATGTGCAGCCGATCCCGGAAGAGCTGGTTTCTTACCAAGAAGGTGAAGAAGACGTCCGATCCGATGTAGAAGGAGTCGTGCCGTTCCAGAATGGGCCCGTAATCGAGCGCCACTTCCTCGGCTTCCGAGCGCAGAATGGCACGGGCCAACAGCATCCCCGCAGCCTTCCCGCCGACACGCCCTGAACCGATCAGCCGATTGCGAACGCTCAGCAGATCGTCCAGTGTGAAGTACCGATCAGCGAGTCGGTCGAAGCCCGGGTGACTGCCCATGACCATGCGGCATAGGTGGCTCTTCAGCTCGCGTATCTCCGGATTCTGTTCGGGGACTTCATCGCCGTCCTCTACGAACTGCAACAGCCTACGATACACGCGCTCCCACGGCGCGGTCTGCGTGATGGGACCGCCGAGCGGTGCCTTACGTGCGGCCGCCGTGACCGAGGCAGCATCGCCGCTCTGCACGACATGCGTCCACCCGTCGGGTGACACGGCGTGGGGCACGAACATGTGGGGGGAGTATCTGCCGAGCACCTTGATGGGGTGAACGTACATCTGGCCCTTCACACGGTACACATCCAGCAGTACCTGGGGTGTGTCGCGAAGTCGGGCCACAGCGCTGTGAGGGTGCTGTTGTCGGGACAGCCCGAAGTAAGCGATCGTACGTAGCTCGTAGAGGAAGGGGCAGGTCACCTGAAAGAAGTTCGCGAGCAGCTCGTCGGTAGCCCATTCCTCTACCAGGGCCGAGAGGTTATCGAAGACATAGAATACTTCCTCGCCGAGCCGCTCCGCCAGGTCGTAGACCTCGCCGGTGAACGCGTCGAATCCCTGCTTCGGGTTGAGCTCGATGGTTTTGACACCGGGAACCGAGCTCACGATTGGCTCGTGCGGGGCAAAGCGCAGGTAGTAACAGTCTCTGCCCTCAGAGATGGAATGACGAGCGAAGGGCTCGGCAAAATACCGGTAGTCGGCGAGGTTGGCGACTCTCCAGACGACGTTGTCTCCTAGCCGAAGGCCCTGTATTGCCTCATCCAACGGCTCTATGCCGCTGGAGATGACCTCATTGTCCACGCGAATAGCCTACCCGTTCCGCGAGCCCGATTGCCCCCGGAAGTGGCTTGCACTAAACCGTCGGAGGAACCGCGATCCTGCAAAGTGGCAGAAAGGACGACCAAGAACCGACACAACTGTGGAAGGAAAGCGGGTGGAGGCTGTGTGATGCAAAACGAGGACTTCTACCGAGAGCTCTTGGACAATCTGTACGATGGGGTCTACTTCGTGGACCGGGACCGGCGCATCACCTATTGGAACCGGGGCGCCGAGCGGCTCACAGGCTACACCTCGGCCGACTCCGTGGGAAAGTGCTGCTGGAATACGCCTCTGAGGCACGTAGACGGAGAGGGCACTCCTCTCTGCCACACTGCGTGCCCGCTCACCGCCACAATCTTGGACGGCCAGCCGCGCCAGGCCGATGTCTGCCTTCACCATCGAGACGGGCATCGTGTCCCGGTGATCGTACGAGTCTCGCCCATCCGTGGCGAGGGCGGCAAGATCGTCGGTGCGGTGGAGGTGTTCAGCGACAACAGCCAGACCGTCGCGGCGCTTTCGCTGGCCGACGATCTGAAGCGCACGTCCTGCCTGGACCCGTTAACCGAGATCGCCAATCGAGGTTATTGCGAGCAGGCGCTTCAATCCACTCTGGAGCAGTCGCGCAGAATGGGTTGGGGCTTCGGGCTGCTGTTCCTGGACGTGGATCGCTTCAAGTCCGTCAACGATACGCACGGCCACGACACTGGCGACCGAGTGTTGCGCATGGTCGCCCAGACCCTCGCAAAGAACTCGCGGCCGATGGACGTGGTGGGGCGCTGGGGTGGCGAGGAGTTCGTGGTGGGCCTGGCGCAGATTAGCGAGATGGAGATGCTTCGGTGCGCCCAGCGGTACCGAATACTCGTTGAGAACTCGTACGTCGAGGGGCCGCGGGGTAAGCTGCAGGTTACCATCTCCATCGGCGCTTCGCTCGTGCGCAGCCAGGAGACGCTGGAAGATGCGTTTCAGCGCGTGGACGCACTCATGTACGAGAGCAAAAGGGCCGGGAGAAACAGAGTATCGTCCGACTGGGCACCTTCGGCAGCTGCATGAGGCGCACCCGAGCGCTGCAGGCCGCTCAGTAGCGAACCAGCCCGGCCACCAATCCATGTTCGGGCATCTCGTCCGGATGCACTGCATATACAGCGGCACCTCCGGCGAGGGCGAGAGCGGCGGCGAGGTTCAGCAAGTCCTCGTCGCCTGCCGCAGGCTCCGAGCGGACCTCCACGCGTCCGGCCTCGGAGTCGAAGCGACCCCACGCCTGGATGCCGACGGGCACGTACAGGACTTCCAGCCGGCCCTCCTGCGCTGCAAGCAGGCACTCGCCCAGGTTGTCCGCGGCCTTACCCGCTTCTCTGGCTTCCCTGTAGCGCTGGGCGGCTGCCATCCGACCCGCGCCAAAGACCGGCTCGACTACCTGCCAGGCTCGCGCGCGCAGCTCGTCATCGGTCCACTCATCCGGGTTACCTGCGGCACAGACGCCGACGAGGTGCGGGTAGTTGTTGACATCTCGATACAGAGGGAACAGATACTCGACGCAGGCCACGACAAGCGGCTCTTGCGAGCCGCGGAGGGCCTCACTCACCGCTCGAGCTACCTCGCGAAAGGCCTTGGTGACCTCCTCCTTCTTCAACTCGTCACCCGCACCATGTCCATGGAATACTACGCCTCCCGAGGTCGAAGGCGCCGAGCGAAACTGCAGTTGCTTCTCCTTGCGAGTGGGCCTCCTGCCTTCCTCTGGCCCTTCGAGCAGTGTTGCTAGAGTCGAGAACCGCGTGGCTCGCACCAGGCGATGTGAATTCGAGCTGAGGGCGAGTACGGCAAACGTGGCTTCCGCGCCGAGAAGCGATAGGAGTGGCTTGATGTAGAACCTCGAACCTACGACCGCCAGCTCGGGAAGCGAGATGGGCACCAAGAGCTTTTTCGCGTAACCAGGGGCGAAGTGGAAGGCCAAGCCGCTCATCCCCTCGTGCCAGGGAGCGCCCTCGGCTGCTAGGGCGTGGCCGGGCTCGAGCATCGCCTCCGCTTCGGCTCGCTTCATTCCGCCATTCAGTAGCGACCGCAGCGCCTGGCGCAACAGGTTTCGCAGCTTCGTGCCGTTGGCGCGCGCCTTCGCGCTCATCCGCTCGAGCGGCATCGTGATGGTCACGCACGGACCCTCGCGCGGCTCCAACATCTCGCGTACTTCTTCCTTGCCGATTAGCTGCATACCCTTGCCTCCAAGTCGTTGTCGTGTCCCTATCTGAGTCCGATCCTACTCTGTGACGATGAGTAAGAAGCGCCGATCCCCACTGCTGACAGGACCGAGAACCGACAGGAGAAGCCCAACGCGATTCGACGAAGGGTGGGAGGTCGTGAGGCTGCATGCCTCAGCCCGTTTCGAATGGCCAGCCGGGGAGTTCGCAGCGGAGCGGGCGGTCGTGGCGGTAGCCTAGTTCGTACTCCGCCTGCATCAGCGTATGGATCTCTCGTGTACCCTCGTAGATCACCGCGCCCCGGCTATTTCGCAGGTACCGCTCTACGGGGAACTCGTCGCTGTACCCGTAGGCACCGTGGATTTGCACTGCGTCGTTGGCTGCGGCAAATGCGTTATCGCAGTTGATCCACTTTGCCATGCTCACCTCGCGTGTGCAACGCATGCCTTGGTTTTTCATCCACCCACATCGGTAATAAAGAAGACGTCCTATGTCTCGCGATGCCGCCATGCGCGCTACCATCTGCTGGATGAGCTGATGCCTGCCGATCTCCTGGCCGCCCGTCCTTCGGTCCCGGCAGTAGGGGATGCACGCGTCTAGGCACGCGACGATGATGCCGACGGCGCCGCTCCCCACGGTGTATCGCCCGTTGTCCAGCGCCGACATCGCGATCTTGAAACCCTCACCCTCTTCACCTATTCGGTTTGCAACGGGTACGCGCACGTCTTCCATAATCAACGTGCCCGTGTCTCCAGCTCGTACACCCAACTTGCCATGGATCGGTTGTGTTGTAAAGCCGGGCATACCGCGCTCCACAATGAACGCTGTCATGCCGCGTGCCTTCTTCTCGCGGTCAGTGTATGCGACCACCAAGAAGTTGTCCGCCAGGTCGGCCAGGCTGATCCACGTCTTCTCGCCATTCAGCACATACGTGTCGCCGTCGCGTACCGCGGTGCTCCGAATGCCTATCACGTCCGAACCGGCGTTGGGCTCTGTTAGCCCGAACCCGGCGAACTTCTCGCCCTTCGCCTGCGGAACCAGGAAACGTTGCTTCTGATCCTCTGACCCCCACTGAAGCAGTGCCAAGCTGTTCAGTCCGACGTGGACGGACATGATGACGCGGGCCGTGCTATCGGCTCGCTCCAGCTCTTCGCACACGAGGCCCAGGCTGATGTAGTCGGCGTCCTGTCCCCCATACTTGGCGGGAATGCACACGCCGAGAAAACCCGCTTCCCCCATCTTCCTCAGCAGCGTGGGGTCGGGCTTTCCTTCTCGGTCACGCTCCTTCAGGCCGGGTAGCACCTCGGTCTCGGCAAATCGGCGCGCGCTCTCCTGAATCAACTTGTGCTCGTTCGTTAGGGAGAAATCCATGCGGCGAAGTGTACCTACGCGACTAGAGCAGTCCTGCCAACCCATCAGCCTCCGCAACGCCAATGCACTTTGCCTCGGGCTCGATGCGCCGCAACAACCCACACAGCACGCTGCCCGGCCCACACTCGAAGAACTCCGACGCTCCCTCGCGCACGGCGGCCCGGACGCAGTCGGTCCATCGTACGGGCGACGCAATCTGCCGTGCAAGCAACTCGGGCCATGCCGAAGCGTCCGTCACGAAATCGCCCAGGACGTTGGATGCCACACGGGCGGTGCCGGCAGCAAACGATACAGTCGCTAGTGCCGAGCGCATCGCCGCGGCGGCTTCCTCCATCAGCGGCGAATGAAATGCGCCCGAGACGTTCAACGGGACCACCCGTCGCGCTCCCGCCGCCTTGGCGCTCGTGCAAGCCGCTTCTACCGCGGCAGGCTCACCGGAAATGACCACTTGTCCCGGTGAGTTGTAGTTGGCGACCACCACGATGCCGTTCGAGACACCCGAGCAAGCCGCTTCCACCTGGGCATCGTCCAACCCGATGATTGCGGCCATGGTGCCGTTCTTTGCTTGCGCCATCAGCTCTCCCCGGCGGTCCACCAGCCGGGCGCCGTCTTCCAGCGAGATGACTCCTGCCGCCGCCAGCGCTGCATACTCGCCCACGCTGTGGCCCAGGGCGAACGACGGCACGACGCCTTTCTCTCTCAGCGCCGCGGCCGTTGCGACGCCGCACGCGTAGAGCGCGATTTGTGCGTTCTCGGTGAAGCGTAGCGTTTCCTCATCGGCCTCGTCGCATAGCGCGGCAACGTCGCGGCCGACCACCTCGCTAACCCGCTCGAACGCCTCGTGGGCTACCGCCGATGCCTCGCGGATGCTCCGACCCATGCCGGGAACCTGGGAACCTTGACCGGGGAACAGAAAAGCCTTACTCACGGATCAGGCTTTCTACGGCAGGAGACCTATCCCTGCCCAGAAGCCCGCAACGGTCCCGGTGGAACCCGTCGGACCTTTTGGCAGTATAATAATTGCAACGTGGGGGCGAACGGGCTCGACAGGGTCGGTTTGCGCTCGAGCTGCGAGCCGAGGTGCCGTTGGCCTCGTAAAAAAGCGGCACAAACAGTAAGTGCGAACTCTTACGCTTACGCTGCCTAATTAGCTGCAGCCGTCTCCCAGCGCCGGGTCGGTAGGCGCGAAGGAGGCGTGGACAAATCCGACTAGCGTCTCCGGCTTCGGTCCGTAGCACGGAGAGGCGAGAAGAAACCGGACTGGCGAGAGTGGCATCCCCGCCTGCGGGTTAGCGCTCCGCGAGATCAGAAGGCAGGCTACGCTCGTAGACGCCCGAGAGGCATCGGCTTTGGAAGGGGGTTCAACTCCCCCCGCCTCCACCACGGCATCCGCACGAACCAGCCAGATTTCGGAGGCTGGATCTGGGGTGGCCTTACAGCCAGAGTGCGATCGAGATTGAAGGTCCGACTCGGCGAGTCTCTGGTTTCCCAAGGTGCAACGGCACCTGTTCTGGGACTGAAATCTCCATGCCGCTGCGTCGAACCCATTAGGAAGGGTCGCGATCGCGTTGCGGGGTGATTGCGTCGGCAGCGCGTAACGGTAGTCGGTGTTGGGGGAGTCGTCTGGGGCTGGGACAACTCGCACCACCCCGGTTGCCGCTTGGAACGTTCGGCAGGAGCAGTGGGCGCTCCCTGCTCAATGTGCCGGGTGGACCTGCCGACCCGGTATGGAATACCGGCTTCGGGAGACGCCACTCATGACGAGACGCACGCGACGCTATAAGCCCAATAGTGTGTTACCGGTTGTCTGGTTGTCACTATCGGCCGTGTGCTCAGCGAGTGCCGCCGACGCGAATGTGGACGAGCCGGTCAGACCCGCTGTAAGCGTTCAAATGGAGTTCTTCACGCGCTACGTGTGGCGTGGACTGGCGTGGAGCGAGGGGCCGGTTCTTCAGCCTTCAGTAACTGTAGGCTCGGGCCCGTTCGAAGCAACCGGATGGGCAAACTTCGGTCTCGATCGACGCGATGGCACCTCGCTGAACGAAGCGGACCTTTTCCTGTCCTATCAGACGAATGCGGGAAACCTGGGAGTGGAGACGTCTCTCCAGTTCTTCGCGTACCCTAACCAGGCGGACTCACCGGCGACTGGTGAAGCGGTGGTGTCGCTGCACTATCCCGTCGGGCCCTTTACCACATATGTCTCCCATGCCGCGGACTTTGTCCACTACCGCGGCGCGCACTACACCGAGATTGGTCTGTGCTACTCATACGAGATGGATACTCGGACCTCGCTCGACGTGTCGGTGGGCGTGTCGGTCGGTTCGCGCAAGTTCAACGATGTGTACGTGGGCGTCGGGAAGGCCGCGTGGAACGCGGCCACACTGCAGATGGCGCTCGAGCACGAACTGCTACCCGGCTGGAACCTATGCACCTCCTTGTCTCTCACCGAGTTGCTCGATTCCGATCTACGGGCTAGCGGCGCGGACCGCAGACTGGCTGTCATCGGATTCAGCATGTGCACCTCGTTCTAACGTCTCGCGGGCCTGCGAGGCGACCGGTCAGGTACGGCTGCCTATTTCGCCTGCGTGTTGACGGTATGGGGACGCAGGTGAAGATACTCCACGTCGCGCTGCGACGCCCTCCGACGGGCGGGCGGTGGGACAGCACGTCGAGACTGCGAGGCTGGAGCTTGACAGTCCTGCAATCGGTCGCCCGGTCCGGGACGGCTCGCATCATCAGATAGGAGGCTAACTATGAGCGAATTCCAGAAGGCGCTGCTGCGCTTCCTGTACGTCGTCTTCGTGGTAGTGATTGCCTTGGTTGGGTGGTCAATGCTCCGGCCCGCCGCGAAGGCCGAGGCAGCTACCCCAGTCGGGCCCGATCTGTACGGGCGGCCCATCGGTGTGACCGCTACTGGCACTTGCATCGTTCGTACGAAGCCCGAGTTCGCCGAAGTGACGATCGGCGTGTACCAATCGCAAACGACGGCGAAGGCGGCCAAGGATTACGTGAAGTCTACCTGCGCGAGAATCCTGTCTACCCTGGGCGAGGCAGGTGTGTCGAGCAAGGACATCAAGACGCAGCGGTTCGCTCTCGCGTCGGAGTGGATTCCTCGCAGTCAGGACGCTAAGAAGTGGAATTGCGAGGAGTCGTTCCGCGTGCGAATCCGGGATCTCAACAGAGTCGCCGAGATCGTAGACTCAGCGGTAAAGGTAGGCGCCAATCGCGTCGGCGGACTGGTGTACTCGGTGGAGGACGTCAGTAAGATCCGGGCGGCGGGACGCGGCAAGGCAGCGGAGACGGCTCGCAAGAAAGCCGCAGAGCTCGCGAAGGCGCTCGGTGGCAAACTCGGTCGCCTGACATCGTGCAACGAAGGGTATCCCTACGACTACGGCCGCTACGGCGGGTACTACGGATACGCACCGGCTTCACCCCACGCACAGACTACCGTGGATCTGCAGCCTGGTGCGGAGCCTGAAGATGCGGAGGAGGTGACGATCCAGCCAGGCGATCTGGTGACGACCGTGGTTGTGACGGCAACCTACGAGGTGGAGTAGAGAACGGGTAACAGCAACCGATTTTCGGGCGGGTCATAGCAGGGCCGACAGCTGCTCTCTATCGCCGGCACTGACCCCTCGAGGTCTGGATAGAGCAGCTCGCACGCCCTCCCTCTCGCTCCGGGAATCACCGGTCTTCCCTCAGGCGACCGGCAGCGAGCTCGAGGGGGCGTCGGCGGGACTTGACCCACGGCGGTCGCGGCAAGTACACTCATCTCACCTCGGACGCGCCGCTCGAGCGCGACGTTCCGGACCATTCGGTTCGGGTTCCGCTAGCGGGGCCCGATGCTCGCTTACCATCAAAAGTTCTCGACTCACTGGAGGGCATCCCGATGAGTGTTCACGCACACAAGACACGCACGCTCGAAGAACCCATGTCGAGGGCTGACGATGGGTTCAGTTGCCCTCGCACCTCGATACCTCGCGGGCTCCGTCGTTAGCTCGGTTCCGCCCTGCCAGGAGAGGATCTGATGCAGGGCGTGCGTCGGTTCATCCCCCGCTTCGGTCCGGAACTGATTCGTCAGGCTACTCCGGCCGATGCAGTCGTTCTGGTAAGTTTGGCCGTGCTGGTGTACATCGGCGCGGAGCTCGCTCGCCAGGCGCCCGAGGTGGTGCAGGGACCGCGCATCAGCCTCTCTCCCTCCGCGCTTCCATTCTACGCGGTGCTGTCTACACTGCGAATGTCGGCGGCCTACGCCCTGTCGCTACTGTTCACTCTCGTCTACGGATCGGCGGCTGCCGCAAGCCGAAGAGCCGAACAGTGGCTGCTTCCCATCCTAGACGTCCTCCAGAGCGTCCCGATCCTGTCGTTCCTGCCCGTGGTTCTGGTGGCGTTTGCAGCCATTCTTCCTGAGCGCGTCGCCGCTGAAATCGCCTCGGTCGTTCTGATCTTCACCAGCCAGGTCTGGAACATGACGTTCAGCTGGTACCAGTCTCTGAAGACGGTCCCGCGAGAGCTCCGCGAAGCCGGCGCCATCTTCGGCCTCAACCCGTGGCTACGGTTCCGGCAACTAGAGCTTCCATCGGGCGCGATCGGGCTGATCTGGAACAGCGTCATGAGCTGGTCCGGAGGCTGGTTCTTCCTGATGGCAGCAGAGATGTTCACCGTCGGCTCGCGAGACTTCCGATTGGCGGGTCTGGGAAGTTACCTCCAGACTGCGGCAAACGAAGGCAACGTAACTGCATTGTGCTGGGGGCTCGTCGCACTCGTAGCGGTGATCGTTCTACTCGACCAGCTTGTGTGGCGGCCGCTGCTCGCGTATGCGGAACGGTTCAAGCTGGAGATGATAACGTCCGAAATGCCCGCTCGCTCCTGGGCCTACGAGACTCTGCACCACTCTCGAATCGTGCGATGGTTTTCGAATGCCGTGCTGCGGTCACTCGGCGAGCGAGTGGATGCGTGGATGTACCGACGATATTCGCGGCGTCCCGTGACAGCCGCTCGAGATCAGAACCCACTCTTGCGAACCGTACTAGGTATGGCTCTCGTCATCGCGCTCATCTGGGGTGCATATCGGACGAGTGACATGATCATTCGTGTCACCGCCGAGCAGTGGGTGGAGATAGGCATCGGACTTTTTGCCACGTTCGCCCGTGTTGGCGTGGCCCTAGTCATAGCCACGGCGTGGACGGTGCCTGTCGGTGCGATCATCGGAACCAACCGAAAACTAGCATCATGGCTCCAGCCGATTGCCCAGACGGCGGCCGCAATCCCAGCCACGGCGCTGTTTCCAGTGCTACTACTCGTGCTGCTCGGACTTCCCGGTGGGCTGAACATCGCTGCTATACTGCTGATGCTGTTGGGGACTCAGTGGTATCTGCTGTTCAACGTGATCGCTGGAGCGAGCGCGATGCCCCAGGACCTGAAGTTCACTGCATCGCTGCTCGGATTGCCGAGGAGCCTGCGCTGGAAGACCCTTATCCTACCATCGATCTTCCCATCGTTCGTCACAGGCGCCATCACCGCAAGCGGCGGCGCATGGAACGCGAGCATTGTCGCGGAGTACGTCGAGTTCGGAGGCAGGACTCTTTTCACCACCGGCATCGGCGCAACTATTGCGAAGGCAACGGCAGCGGGAGATTATCCTCTGCTCCTTGCAGCGACGCTGAGTATGGTTCTCTCCGTCGTTTTGATCAACAGGCTGTTCTGGCGCAGATTGTACCGACTGGCCGAGAGGCAGTTCCGATTGGAGTAGTAGTATGACGAATGATAGCAGTCTGGTTCTGTTGAAAGACGTTACTCAGCGATACCGGGGGACGCGGCGGGAGTTCGTCGCGGTCAAGGATATCAACCTCGGCATCAAAGAAGGCGAGTTCGTGCTTCTCGTCGGGCCGTCGGGATGCGGCAAGAGCACCCTCCTTCGAATCGTGACGGGTCTACAGCGTCCCACCGAGGGTGAGGTGATCTACCGCGGACAACCTCTGGTAGGAGTCAATCCCCATTCCACGATAGTCTTTCAGACCTTCGCACTCTTCCCGTGGCTGAACGTACAACAGAACGTAGAGGTTGCGCTGCAAGCGCGCGGTGTGCCGGCCGAAGAGCGGAGGAAGCGAGCGATCTCCTTGCTGGACATGGTAGGTCTGGACGGGTTCGAGACTGCCTACCCACGTGAGCTCTCCGGTGGCATGCGCCAGAAGACGGGGTTTGCACGTGCCATGGCGGTAGAGCCGGAGCTACTCTGCCTCGATGAGCCATTCTCTGCGCTGGACGTACTGAGTGCGGAGTCACTTCGGGGCGAGTTGATGGAACTGTGGCTCAGTGGTAACATCCCTACCAAGGCCATCCTGATGGTGACACATAACATCGAGGAAGCGGTGTTCATGGCAGACCGAATCGTGGTGATGGATAAGGACCCTGGCAGGATCATCGCACACATCAACGTCGCACTACCACACCCACGCGACCGTCACTCGCGAGCGTTCGCGGAAATCGTGGACCAGCTCTATGCCACGCTTGCCGGCCAGACGCAGCCGGAGTACCTCGAGATGGGCACGGCTCCGGGCGAGCCCGGGCGGACACGTGCGCTGCCGGACGTCGAGATCGACGACCTGATCGGTATGATGGAGCGGCTTCAAGAGGAGCCAGAGCGTAAGGCCGACATCTTCCGTCTGGCGACCGATCTCAAGGCGGACTCCGATCATCTGCTGGCACTAACAGAGGCAGCCGAGTTGTTAGGCTTTGCCACGCTGGCGCAGGGGGACATCTCATCCACACCGCTAGGCGACACCTTTGCCGAGGCGAGCATCCTGGCGCGAAAGGAGATCTTCGCCATGCGGCTTCGCAGGCTGCCACTGTTCCGATGGTTGCTACGACTCCTGAGGGCGGCCGACGACAAGCGGCTGGAGTACGACGTGACGCTCGCAGCGCTGGAGCTGGAGTTTCCGCCCGAAGATGCCGCGCGGCAGTTGGAGCTAGCCATCGCCTGGGGCCGCTACGCCGAGCTGCTCGCCTACGACGACAGCACCTCGACCATCTACCTGGAAAAGCCGGAACCCGAAGTCGTCCGAGCCGGCTAAAGGGCAACAGCAGGTTCCTATGGTGCGCCACACAGCACATCGCTAACGCGGCCGCGAAGCTGGTGAAGGCTGAGCCCAGGACATTTGGCGGGTGGGGGAGGGAGGCGAGCCGGGATGGAGAAGTAGCGCCTGGTCCCCAGACGGCGCATCAGCTCAAGAACTAGGAGAACACCGATGAAGCTTCGACCCGTGCCCTTCACCCAAGTCACATTCGAGGACACCTTCTGGGCCCCGCGCCAGAAGACCAACCGCGAGGTCACCCTGCATCAGCAGTTCGAGCAAATCACCGGAACCGGCCGCTTGAACAACATCCTGAGGGCAGGCGGCAAGATGGAAGGGGGCTTCGAGGGCTATCGGTTCAACGACTCGGATGTGTACAAGTGGCTCGAGGGAGCCGCCTACTCGCTTGCCACGCATCCGGACCCCAAGCTCGAAGCCGCCGTAAACGAGAGCATCGAGGCGTTCGAGGCGGCGCAAGAGGCCGACGGCTATCTGAACTCCTACTTCACCGTGGAGCACCCCGAGCAGAAGTGGCAGAACCTTTCGATGAACCACGAGCTGTACTGCGCGGGGCACCTGTTCGAGGCGGCCGTAGCGCACTACGAAGCGACGGGAAGCAGGCGCCTCTTGGATATCGCCGTGAAGAACGCCGACCACATCGCTTCCATCTTCGGTCCCGGCAAGCGGCTCGGTTATTGCGGCCACCCGGAGATCGAGCTCGCGCTGTTTCGCCTGGCGCGTGCCACGGGAGACGACAAGTACCGCGAGCTCGCGCAGTTCTTCATAGATGCGCGAGGCAGTCGCCCGTCGCCCTTCGAGGCAGAGCTTCGCGACCCCAACGCACCACGAAACATCGTGGATTGGGCGGGGTTGTGGTTCAAGCGCGGGGAGTACGACGGCGGCTACACCCAAGACCACTTGCCCGTGCGCGAGCAGAGCGAGGTGGTAGGTCACGCAGTTCGCGCGCTCTATCTGTTCTCCGGCATGGCAGACCTGTACGACTGGACGAAGGACGAGACACTGCTAACAGCTCTACACCGTCTGTGGGACAACCTAACCAAGAAGCGTATGTACGTGACAGGTGGGGTAGGTCCCTCCGCATCGAATGAAGGCTTCACACGGGACTACGACCTGCCGAACGAGACTGCCTACGCAGAGACCTGCGCGGCCATTGCGCTGATTCTATGGGCGCATCGCATGTGGCTGATCGAAGGCAAGTCGGAATACGCCGACGTGATGGAGCTGGCGCTGTACAACGGTTTCCTTTCCGGCATCTCGCTGGACGGCACGAAGTACTTTTACGAAAACCCACTAGCGTCGAGTGGTACGCACCACCGACAAGAATGGTTCGGGTGTGCGTGCTGTCCACCCAACATCGCGCGTCTCCTCGCATCGCTCGGCTCGTATGCCTACGCGGTTTCCGGTGACGAGGTGTGGGTGGCACTGTACATAGCAGGGTCGGTGCAGGTGGAAATCGGTGGCCGCAAGGTAGTTTTGCGACAGGAAACGGAATACCCATGGAACGGCAGGGTGAAACTCAGCGTGCAGTGCGATGGGCCGGCGGAGCTCGGCTTGCATCTGCGCATTCCGGCGTGGTCCTGCAACGCCGAGTCGCTGCGCGCCGGCGGGTGGCACGTGTCCGATGGGTATGCCACCATGCGACGCGTGTGGTCGAACAGTGACAGCGTAGAAGTGGACTTCGGCATGACGCCGGAACCCGTGTATGCCAACCCGCTCGTTCGTGCCGACACCGGACGCGTGGCTTTTCGTATGGGACCTATCGTGTACTGCGCCGAGCAGGTAGACAACGGGCCCGGTCTGCCATTCGTCAAGGTGGAGCCGAAGGTCGAGGCGCGCCGAGGTGAGGTGCTCGGCGGCGTGCACCTGTTAGATGTGGATGGCGTAGTCGTGCCCCCATCGGCGTGGGAGGGAAAGCTGTACTCACCGGAGGTACCTCCGCAGACACCGAAGAGGCTCACGCTGGTCCCGTACTGTCTGTGGGACAACCGCGAGCCGGGTGAGATGGAGGTCTGGCTGCCGCGGAGATAGCGTATGTACGCAACCCTGTCCGTGGCTAGTCCCAGCCCACCACCGGCCCCAACCGCCGGATGCCTGCTCGGGCGGCCGTTAGGGTTTGTTGCGCCAGTATTCCAGGAGCTCCGCGGCACGCGAGCCCGGATCGATCTTGGCGACAACCCCGCCCGATCCTGGATCGTGGTCGGGGTCATTATCCAGGATCGAGAGTGCATGCATCGCTCGGAAGAGCACGCGAGCGCTGGTGTGCCCCAAAACACCCTTTACTGCGGCACGACATGCGACCCGCTTGCCCCGGGTGATTTCCTCCAGGGTTTGAACCAGGACTAAAGGATGCTTGGATTGCAACAGCTTCTTGTAGGCGACGTCCGGGTCCGGCGCTCGTCTGAGCCACCCGATCACGTCGGTGGCTACCGACTCGGACTTCTCAGTCAGCGCAACGACGCGGTCAGCGAACTGCTCCATGTACTGCCAGTCATCGTTGTACAAGAGCACGCTTAGGGCAAGTGCAGCCTCTTGGTCGTCACCAGACTGTGTGCGACTCAGAACAGCGGGGTAGATGGTCCTACGGAACCACGCTTCATAGTCTCCTCCAACCTGGGACAGTCCAACATCCGGAGTGGGGATGAACGGCCAACTCAAGCGAAGCCGGGCTGGTGCAGCCCATGCCAGCAGCTCGAGTCCACTCGCTCGGGACGCATGCTCGGGAAGCACGAGCGTGGAGGCAACGCCATTCACCAGGCCACGGAATGCCAGCTGCTCGTGGCACTCAGCAACTGGCCACCCGACTGGCCAGAAGGACAGGGGGCTTACCAGGTCCAGCGGACCGACTACCGTCGGCCCGCCGTCCGGAGGCCGCACCTCGTAGAAGAACACTCCCGGCGAGATGCTATCCAGAAGAAGGTAGCCGCGGCTGTCGGGTCGCTTGAGAAACGCCAACACCGCCCGCCCTTCCGGCGAGCTCGGCAGTATCGCAGCGTCTCCCTTTGGCGGTGGTGGCCAAAGCAGAACAGCGATGCGCTCCGGTAGCTGACCCTTGGCAACCCTGAGGACGTCGCACGGCACAAGACGGAATGCGCGATTCTCGATCAGAATACTCCCGTCCGCTCGCTTCGCCAACAGGTTACCATTCTCGTCTGTTAGGAGTGAGCCTCGGGTGTCCACGACATCGAGCCGAATCGTGGTCGCTTCGGCGGGCCTGGGCCGAACGTAAGCCACCGCGTCGGCCAGACACCATAGGCCCAACACGCCGTCAGTGAAGGCGCCGCGTCCTCCGTCGGACGTCTGCGCCACCAGAAGTATCGACCATGGTATGAGGTTCAGCATCCCATGAACTCCAGTCTCTCACTATCACCAGTGAGCCGTCGCGTCGGTCCACATGCTCATCTGGAACTCACCGACCTTGCATCCCCCATCGTTGGCAAAGGCGCCCTTGGTTCCCGCCCAATACTCGTGCCGGAGCGGACCGAGCCCTGGCGGTCCATCAGAGGGCCATTCCCTAGTATCGGCTAGTATGATGTGGTCGGGTCCGAATGTGCCGAAAGGCCGAGTTGGGTTCTGAGCGTTGTTAATCAGGGTGATCCAGTAGGAACCGGTGGCACCGTTCCACAGGAACGGCTGAGGCAGGAGCCTCCCGTCATTGTAATGCGTGGGAACACCGTCGGGGAAACGCTCTTGCACCCACACGCCTCTCATCGCAGCCGAGAGCTGATCGAAGAGCGTGTAGTAGTAGTCGTCCTGGTATACCCATTCCGGAGGGCCGATTACCGATATCGTGTTGATCGGGTTCACCACCATCTCGGCCAACTCGACGCGGATCGGCTTGTGGCCCGTGAAGCGTCTGTAGTTCGAAGACGGGACGTTGTGGGGTGGCCTCGGCACGTTGTCCGTGTCGTCCGGCACCACGGCCGTGCCCCAGCCGGGGATGTCCAACTCGTATTCCAGGCGAACCTGGATCTGGCCCGGGTTGCTCGGGCCGTTCGCCTTGATCGTGATGCTGGTGGCTTGGGTCGTACCGTTTAGGGCGGGGTTAGAGGTGAAAACACCAGGATGCGTGACGGTCCAGCGAAAACGGGTTCCCGGGGGTTGTTGGGCTGCACGGTCGGCTGATATCCAAGCCTCGCTGGTCGCCTGCTCTGACCTCTTGCGCGGGACGAGGTAGCCAACGTTGTAGCCGTAGTATGATAGATACCAACATGTCGTGCTGTCCTGATGGATATCGTAGTGCTGGGGGTGATCCCTAATCTGCACACTGATGGGCCCGCCCAGTACATAGACATCGGCTTCGGCATGCCAAGTCCGCGTACATCCTTCCGATCCGTTCTCCGACACATCCACAGAGACGTGGCAAACGCCAGGACTGGTGAACCGCAGGTAAAGCTCCGCACCCGGCGGATGATGCTCGGGGTCCGCGAGGTGCGCCCCACAGCCCTGGAAGGTCCATTCAAAGCTGAGTGGAGTACAGCGAACGTCAATCGGGGGAAGGCCTGAGACGCGCAGCCACATCTCGGCTTCCTCACGCCCGCTCTCCGCGCTCCAATCCAGCGCAGCGAACGGATACGGAAGTGGCTCTATCATCGCGCCCTGCGCCCACCCGAGCAGCGGGCTCAGCGCCAAGATCGAGGCCGGAACCCAGTAACAGCGCAATCTCCACCTCCAACGCCATATTGACGTCTGCGGCCCCCTGATGATACGGGCATTCTCGCTGGTTGTCAAGAGGTTTCATGGGTTCTGCTAAAAGAAAGCACCAGCTAGACTATCATAGTTCACATAGCAAACTCTCGTGCTACGAGACATGGCCGTTTGGCTTTCACTCCTCCACCGGAGCTAGCGAACTCGGCGACGAGCGCGTGAGGCCCACCCCCGCCAGCACCACCGCTCCGGCGAGCACCTGCACTGCGGTAAGCCGCTCTCCCAAGAAGAGCCAAGCCGCAAGGCCGGTGAACACGGGCACCAGGTAGCTTACGGGCGCGGTTCGGATCACGCCGTGCCGTGCGATGGCCCAGTTCCACAGCATGTAGGCCAGATACACGGGGAACACCGTCGCATACGCGAGCAGCAGCCACCCGGACGTGTCAATCGCGGCCCAATCCTGCCGCATTACGTCCGGCAGCGACACGGGAATGAGCGGGACGATGCCGATGAGTAGCCCGTACGCCATCAACCGCACCGGGGTCATCCGTTCCAGCAACGGCTTATTCAGGATGCCGTACGCTGCGAAACACGCCGAGCTGCCGAGCGCCATCAGGTCGCCGGGACCGAGCCTCGCCTGCCCGAGCGAGCCGCCCTTGGTGATGAAAAGCGCGACACCCGCCATGGAGATGGCAATACCCGCCCACTGCCCGCGCGTCACCGTCTCCAGCCGAAACAGCGCCAAGATCAGCGCCGAAAACACCGGCGTCATGGAGAGCAGCAAGGCCATGTTGGACGCCTGCGTGCGCGCGAGGCCGGAGATGAACAGCGACTGGTAGATGCCGAAGCCTAGCAGCCCGGAGACGATCATCGGCCGCAAGTCGGACCGCCGCAGCCGCAGGTCGCCCTCCGAGAACCACAGCGTGGCGAACGCGAGCGGGATCATCAGGGTGAATCGCGCCAGGTTGAAGGCATGCGGCTGGAACTGGTGAAAGGCCACCTTGAACACCAGGAAGCTGCCCACCCAGATAGCCAGCACGGCCAAGAGGGCCGAGTCTGCGGCAAGGTCCTTCCTTTGGCTCACTGCGATATCACGCCGAGCACACGCATCGGGCTCATTATCCCGATCGGCACGTGCTGCCGACGCCCGCCGGTTCTTCGGTCCCGGCGCGTGGTGCGCTAGAAGACGCTACCGCCGGC
The DNA here is from genome assembly GCA_039961735.1 of Fimbriimonadia bacterium. NCBI lineage: Bacteria > Bacillati > Armatimonadota > Fimbriimonadia > Fimbriimonadia bacterium. Next base: position 43,318 of record JABRVX010000004.1, on the reverse strand, counting down.
TACACCGCCGGTATGCGATGCAGATAAGGAGCAATCCCAATCCCAACGCTCCACTCGGCTCGGGCACCGGTGTGGATAGCCAGACGTCCGCCAGGTTCGTACGAAGGTCCACCGCGATTCAGAAGACGTGGCCGTTAGGGCCTATCTTGACGCCCTTGCAGGTGTAGTTCCACACGTCGTCGCCGAGCGCATTCGCCGAGATGTCCAGCGAGTCCACGAAGGTCCGCACCCACCCGTTGAACTGCGGGCCGTACGCCCACCACATTACGCGCCCCCAGTTGTCAATCTGCGGTGCATCGGTGGGAGTGCCGGTGGGCCCGAGATGTTGGTAGTGTCCCGCCAGATGGTGTTCTTGAACTCGAGTCCCTTCCGGAAGCCGATCCATACCGCTTGTCCAGTGTTGCTGATGCCCATCGGGAATGCCGCACGAGGTATATCTCCGTACACAGCCAGCGACAGGTTCTCGTGATTCTTGAAGACGTCCGAGTAGCCGTAGGCGAGGTTCCAGTCGATGCCCGCCCAGACGATATCGCCATTGTCGTTCATGCCCCGCGAATAGGCATGGTAGTTTCTGGGCGCGTTTCCGAAGTGCGATCGGCTGTAGTTCACGTCGTCGATGAAGATGTCGGTGTAGCCGTCCAGGTCCGGGCGGGTCCATAGCACGTCGCCGCGGCGGTTGAGATACGCGGCCCCTGCGGAGTAGTCGGGACCCACGATGCTGCGCGAGAGAGGGTAGTCGTCGAGGAACACGTGGGACTGGCATAGTACGCTACTTCCCCCTTCGCGTTGGTCCATACTACTGCGGAGTGGCTGCAACATCGTAGACTTGGGAAAGCAGCTTTTCGTGGCGGCACTGCTCCTGCGCCAGCGCATGGGTGCCTAATTGCACGAACGCTGTGCATATCGCCGCTACGAGATGGCAAACCTGCTTCATGATGTCCCTCTTTTGCAGGCGACGGTGACGCCTAGACGCTACATAGCGCGCCTTAGGCGCCACCGCACCAACGCGCGCCTAACTCCGCTTAGCCCAGATGGCGCGCATCACTCCATCTCTTTATTGCGTTTCCGATCACCTCGGGCGCACGGCACTGGCCGTGGATTCAGACCCAAGGGACCGTGCCCATATTGTATCACGGCTTGGCACGACTCGCGACTCTTCGAGCCAGTGTCGCCCACCTGCGCCTAGTTAGTGCGGTTGCGCTCGCCGCCCTGTCCACCGGGCGGAATGCCGGCCAAGAGGGTAAACTAGCATTTCGAGCGTAAGGCGGGGCAGCCCCGGACCGATTACAAAGGTAATCGGCCCGCTGTTCTTAGGGGGGCGCGCGCCGATCCGCCAACTAGTCTACGGAGGAATCTGGGAATGAGAAAGGCCATCGTTCTGATCGTAGCGGCAGCGGCCCTGGCCCTGTCCGCCAGCAGTTTCGGGGGGCGAAACTGCTGCCAGCCGAGCAGCCTCGGGGCTCCGGATTACAGCATTCTGCGGCACACGGGCAAGTTTCGTGCGATGAAGAACTGCGGCGATCTGTGTGGGCCGTGTGCGAAGTCCACATGCGGCTCCATGGTCAAGAAGTCGGCCTGTTGCCCTGCGAAGATCACCTGCTGCGGCGCGGCCGCCAAGTAGTTCTGCTCGGCAGAAAGGTCGTCAGGCCCGGCCCCTCGGCCGGGCCTTATCGTTAGCGTCATTCATGTTGACGTCGGCGACAGGCACCCCGCCATAATCAGTGCACTCACGACAGACTTGTCCGACCCATGGAGGGTCTTCGATGAAGAAGACACTGCAAGCGCTTGCCTTTAGCCTAGGCTCCGCCATCCTGGCGACAACGGCCGTCGCCCACGTTGAGACCTACGAGCCCAAGCTCGGTGCGCCGGACGTCAGCATTCTGCGCCACACCGGGAACTTCCGCTACAAGAGCAACTGCAAGACCTACGGTCCATGCTCCAAGGGCATGTGCCCACATGCAATGAAGCCAGTCGCTAAGTAGGGCCGGTGTCGGACCCGGTCTGTCGGTTCGTCAATCCCCGAGAGGATGCAAGGCAGTTAGGTCCGCCGCGGCTTGCTGTCATTCCAAGATAGGTCCGGGCTGGGCTACCGTCATGCTGAGCCTGTCGAAGCATGCCGCCGGTTGTCGCAAACGTAGTATCCTGAGCCGGGAGCATGCGGCTTGCGGGGACATGCTTCGACAGGCTCAGCATGACGGAGACGGGCTCAGCATGACGCGTGCTTCGACAGGCTCAGCATGACGTTTGCTTCTGCAGACTCAGCATGGCGGGGTGGGCTTGTGGGGTGCTCTCGCGCGTGCAGCAACAGCCTCTCAATGCTACCTTCCCGCGCACCGCGATGCTATCACCGGGCGGCGAACCCAAGGGACTGTCATCCCGACGGAGCGCACGCCTATGCCGAGAGCTAGTAGTGATCCTACGATAGCGACTGAGCGAACCCCTTGTGATCGCGCGTGCAGCGTGCGGGGATTTGGCCACCGGGGTGCAGCGCTTCGCGGGAGGAACCAGAAAGGGTTGCCTCAGTTGCTCGTGGCAGGCATAGTGTGGCAGAACAGGCTAGCTGCCGATCCCTCGGGATGACAGTGCGTGGAATCCCACATGACCCTAACGATACGTCACGTCTCAGTCGGCCTGGTTATCGGTCCTTTGGATGCAGTCCTATCCCGCTCCTGTCCGGATACTCGGGCGTCTTGGGCGCCACATAGGGCCTGCGCTTGAGTTCGTCCAGCATGTGTCGAATCGCAGCGTCGAGCTGCGGATCGCCACCATCTACCATCAGCGCGGGATCGTCAACCACCTCGATGTCCGGGGCCACGCCGTAGCCCTCCACTCCCCACGTGCCGTCGGTCTCGAAGAAGGCATGCCTGGGTACGCGAAGCACCCCACCATCTATCAGTTCCGGATTCCACGAGAGGCCGACGAGGCCGCCCCACGTGCGCGTGCCGATGAGCTTTCCAACGCCTGCCTTGCGGAAGTAGTAAGGGAATGCGTCGCCGCCGGAGCCGGCAAGCGAGTTGATCAGCATGCACTTCGGTCCGAGGTGTGAGATGCCGGGCACCGGGTCGTTTCGCCCGTTCCGTGTGTGGAAGTATGAGAGTGCAGGGCGATTGAGCAGTTCGATGAACTTGTCAGGAGATTGTCCACCCCCGTTCCAGCGCTCGTCCACGATGAGCGCTTCTTTGTTCATCTGCCCGATGAACTGGCGGTTCAGTTCGTTCAGCCCGTTGTTAGCCGTATCCGGCACATGGATGTAACCGACACGCCCGCCACTCCTCTCCTCGACATACTTACGGTTCTTCTCCACCCACGTGCGGTAGCGCAGTGCTCCTTCGTTGGCTGTTGGCTTGACCACTACGTCGCGCGCCTTCTCGTCCATCACCGGGTTCTCGCTCACGGTTATCGTGATCGTACGCCCCGCGGTGTTTAGGAACGCAGCGTGAATCTCCTTGCTCACGTCTATAGGCACACCATTCACTGCCAGCACGTAGTCGCCCACCTTCACATCAACTCCTGGCTGACCCAGCGGTCCACGCGCATCGTCATCCCAAGCGGCCCCACCGAGAATCCGCGAGATGCGATACGCTCCTCGGTGGACTTCGTAGTCGCAGCCTAACAGCCCGACGTTTGCGGGAGGTGCCTGCTCCACGTCGCCGACCTCCCAGATGTATGCGTGCCCGACGTTGAGCTCGCCTATCATCTCACCCAAAATGTAGTTCAGGTCGCCCCGGCTCGAGCAGTCTTCCAGCATCCTGGAATATTGCTCCCGGATAGCTGGCCAGTCCACGCCGTGCATGTTCCCAGCATAGAAGTAGTCACGGAATAGCCGCCATGCATCGTTGAATATCTGCCTCCACTCCTCGCGAGGCTCGACGTTCGCAGTCATGCCCTGCATCGGTACCATCTTCTCTGTTTTCTGGTTGGGTGACGCAGAGATGACCGCCAGCCCATCACCCACGGCTACGAGCAGCTTCTTGCCGTCCGCCGAGATGGTGAATTGCTCGACCCCCGCGAGCACCGGCTGCTCTTGCGCCTGCGGTCCGCTCATCTCGAACAGCTTGATGCCCGATCCGCTCCGCGTGTACATCAATTTCCCGTCCGCTGTGACGTTCAGGCTGTGAAAGGAGCCCGGAGGAACTGGTAGCCGAATAGCTCTGGATTCGAACCCATCCAGGTCTATTGCTAGGGGCTTCTCCTCTTCTCTCGATTTGTCCCCGTCACTGGCCGGCTTGTCGTCCTTCTTGTCACCTTCCCCCGCAGGCTTAGTGTCCTTCTTGAAGCTCTCCTCGTCGCTCTTGGGCAGGAACGGCGACTTGATATCTTTTCGCAACGGCACGGCGAGCAGCACGTCCGTGTTAGCGTAAACCGCTCTCCACCCTCCGAACTCGTCGAACACGGGCGAAGTCACGTTTCGATTGCTGGCGAGAAACAGATAGTCGCCCTTGCGGTCGAACACGGGCCAGCTATCGGGGAACACGCCCGCCGTGACTTGCGTCGCCTTGTCTTCTGCTACGTTGTACAGCCACACTGCCGACAGGCGGGTGTTCGACAACTTCGTGTAGACCAGCCAGGAGGAATCGTGAGACCACGCAACCCTGGAGTTGTAGCCGCTTCCGTCAGTGTCCACCACCTTCGGCTCGCCGCCTTCCGCCGAGATAAGACAGATACGGCCCTTCTCGTCCTGGAACACGAGATTCTTCGAATCTGGCGACCACGTCAGGTTCTGGCGATAACCCGCTCCGAGCGAAGTGAGTTTCTTCGTCTCACCCGAGCCGTCCGACGGCATCAGGTACAGCTCGTACTCCCCGCTCTCGTCGGACCAATAGGCGATCCACTTGCCGTCCGGGCTCCATGTCGGCTCGCGCTCAAACACGCCGCTCGTTCGCGTCATGTTGCGCAACGTGCCTTCTTCGGCGGGCAGCGACCAAACGTCGCCCCGCGCCGACACCACGACGCGCTTTCCGGTGGGCGATAGGTCAAAGGAAGAAAGGTAGCGCGCCGCGTTGACGGCGCGAGCCCTCAGCGTCGGCCTAGCTCCCGGAATACGAACCTCCACCCTCTTGCTCTCGCCCGTAGCGAGGTCGAGCAGGCGGATATCCGGTCCGTGCTGGTACACGATTTCTCCTTTTCCATCGGGACCCGGTCCGATGGAAGGCCACTTCACGTCGAAGTCTGCATACCTCGTAACCTGTCGTCGCCGACCGCTCTTCGTGTCGTAGGCCCAGATGTTGAGGCGATGAGACGGACCGTCGTCGGACAGGTAGTACACGGTGTCGCCATGCCACATCGGGAGCGAGTCCGTGCCCATCCAGTCCGTGATCTTCTTCGACTGGTGGGTTTCTAGGTGGAACAGCCATATGTCCGTCGCCTGCCCTCCGGTGTACCGCTTCCAGGTAGAGAAGTCCGTCGAGTGCAGCACGTAAGCCAGCCACTTTCCATCCGGGCTGATCGCTCCGTTCGCGCCGTACGGCACCGGGAGTTTTTTGGGCTGCCCTCCAGATGCAGGCACACGCATCAGTTGCGATTGCGAGCCATGCAAGTCCCTGCCGTACGAAAAGAAGAGAATGTCACCGGACGCCGTCCAGTCGCACGGGATTTCTTGGTTGGGATGGTATGTGACGCGGAACGGCACTCCGCCCTCGACCGGCAGCGTGTAGATATCCGAACCGGCATCATAGCCGCCCAGGAAAGCCACCTGCGAGCCGTCTGGGCTGAACTTGGCAAAGACCTCACCCCCGACGGCGCTCGTGAGTGGCTGTGCAACCCCTCCGGTCCGCGGCATAACCCACAGATTGCCCGAGTATGTGAACACGATGTGCTTCGCACTCACATCCGGATAGCGGATCATCCCCGCGTGGGGAGCAACGCTATCATCCTGAATCAGCAGCACCAGGGGCATCATGCAACCGATGCCGCCCGTGGCCAACACCCCGAGCGACGCAGCCGTCAAAGCCGAACGAAAGAACCCGATCATCGTTTCGCCTCCAGGCGAGGGGTTCCATGCCGGGATTCTTCTTCCTTTTCTGGTCCCAGAGCCCAGCATTCAACGGGTCAGGGCCGCTCGTCGGGAACCGCAGTGCCGTTCTGGTTGTCCGTTCCATTGAGCGTGGCTATCGGGTACGGCCCTGCCACGCAGGGTTCAGCGTGGGTCGCTCGGGACGGTTGGCCCGCCCAAACTCGCAACGAGTGCGGAGCCGTCTGACTCGGCACGCAAGGCTTGTTGCAAAGATAAAAGCCTCGGAAAGGGGAGTATATGCGCTCAAGCCTTCGGCAACTTCTCGTCTTCATACCCACAGCCCTCGCGCTCGCGGGTAGTGCTCAACCATGGCCGTTCGACGGTCCGAGGGCACAGGCGAACGATTATCCCGACATCAACGTGCTCTACATCGAGCGCACCCCCCGGCTGTCGTTCAACCCCAATGATATGACTTACAGCAGCGGGCTGCCGAGTGTGGGCCAGGCGGTGACTTACCTGGCACATATCAAGAACTGGGGACCGGTTACCCAGGATGTCGAGTACCTGTGGTACTTCGACGGCGTGCCGGGACTGGGTGGTATGGTGCAGATTCCGGCAGGGCAGACCGTGCAGGTGGCCTTCGACTGGAACTGGGACCCCGCCGATCACGACCTGAAGATCGTTGCCGACCCCAACAACCTGCTCACCGAGCTGACCAAGTTGAACAACACCGTGGAGATCAGAACTAACGCGCTCCTCGTCGGTCTGTGGGTGGAGCAGGGCCTCTACGATTATTTCCACGAGAATCAGTACAAGCTGAACGACGGTGCGAACGGCTTCGAGGATTGGGGGCAGCGGATGATACGCCGCTGGAACGAGATGCACGCGAAAGCCAAGTTCCCGTTCTGCCCTAACGGTGCGCTGGACAGAATGTCGCTGGACAAGGTAGTGGTGGTGCCGAACGGTGCATTGCCCCTGAACGGCGGCATTGCCACCAACAACCCGGATCGGCTTGACCGCACGGTGGACATGATGTGGGGATATCCCTACAACCCCAACGATATCCTGCCCGGTGCCTTTTATGGCTTCCGATGGAACGGTCCGTTCTTGATTGACATTGGTAGCATCCACGAGATGAACCACGCCAGGTTCATGATTGACAACTACGGCTTCGACGTGCACCAGAGCGAGAGCGCGCCTTGGTCCATAGATGTCCGCGACGATGGCGGCAATATCATTACAGGGACCATGTACATGCCCTTCATCTCTTGGCAAGGAGTGCACTACAATAAGTGGTCCGACATCATGGGTGGGCCTGCCATATACGATGCTTACACGGCAAGCGTGTGGAACTGGAAGCACCACAAGCGCGGACGTGGTAACCAAAACTCGCCTCCGGATATCGGCGTCTTCCTGACCGACCTGCCACAGAACAACCACTTCCAGTTCATAGACGAGAACGGTGTGCCCTTGGCCGGGGCAACGGTGGACGTGTATCGCGCGACGGGCGGCACGGGCTGGTACGCCAAAACATACGACAACGTGTCCGACGCAACGTTCACGACGGACTCCAACGGCTATATCACGATGCCTCAGAACCCGTTCGGAAGCCCCATCCGACACACCTATGGGCTAGCCAATACCGTGATGATCTTGAAAGTCCGCCACAATGGACAGCTCTACTTCACATTCCAGGAGATTACGGATTTCAATCTGGCCTACTGGAGAGGGAATACCACCAACGCGTACTACGTGCGCCAGATCGACCTTCGCGACAACCCCGCCACCGTGCCGAACAACGCTTGGCTCGGCAACTACTTCAACGGCACCAACTACCAGACGTTCGTCACGAGCCGCACGGATAGCGGCATAGACTTCGAGACTTCCGGCGCTCTAGCACCCGGCCTGGACGAAGACAACGTGAGCGTCTTCTGGCACGGGAACTTTACTTTCACGGACGGATGGAAACGCTTTACGATTACCACGGACGGCGGTGTTCAGCTCTTCATCGACGAGAGGCTGGTGTTCGATGCGTGGAATAACACCACTACCAATACTTTCACGCCGGACATCTATACGATGAACTGGTCGAACTACGTGAACCCCGGTCAGGCGAGTGCGGACACCACGAGACACAGAGTGGTGGTGCGTTACCGCCACGGCACGGGGACTGCACGCATCCAGGTTAGCTGGACGGACCAGCCGCCGCCAGACGAGATACCCTATGACGCTTGGCGAGTCGATCTGTATAGCCAGAAGAACTTAACAGGCTACATAACTAGTAGACTGGAAGATCGAATCGATCACGAGTACGGCAGTGGGAGCCCCGATCCTGCGATCAACGGTGACAACTGGAGCGTGCGCCGCACCGGATACTGGTACTTCCCGGCGGGTACGTACGACTTTACCGCTAGAACCGACGATGGCATACGCATATGGATAGACGATGTTCTGGTGCTGAATAAGTGGTTCGATCAGAATGCGACCACCTACACCTTCACTCATGAGATGGACGAGGGCTACCACCTGATACGAGTGGAGCACTACGAGAACGGATCGTCGGCCACAGCCAAACTGACGTGGGAGCTTCAGACACCGGTCTACGGAGGCGAGGTCGTGCTGGGCCACTGGTCGGCACCGGTCGCAGGCGTGCAGCTCAACTTGTTGGTAGGTACGTCGCAATACACGGTTACTCTTGATGCCGAGGGCAAGTTCTCGATGCCCGGGTCGATTCCGGCCGGCACCCATGACGTGAAGCTGTGGGGCCGGGCCTGGTTACGAAGGACGGTGCCCGCGGTCACCTTCCCGCTGACGGAGACACTCCACTTCAGCCTCCTTAATGGTGATTGCCAGGTTAACAACGCGGTGGATATGGGTGATCTCGCTCGCGTGTTGATCACGTACGGAGGCACCGATCAGACCGCTGACCTAGATGGAGTGGACGGCGTCACGCTTAATGACCTGAACATCGTGCTGATCAACTTCGGTAGGCAGGGGGATAGCTAGCCTGGGATTGGCGCACACTGACAGGTTGCATCGGTCCATGCAAGTGAAGGAGAATCGATGAGATCAGCCATCCCGTGCCTGGTGTGCGTGTTCGCTGTAGTGTCGGTCTGCATCTGTCATGCGGGTCCGCAGCACTGGGGGTTCGGCTTCTCCTACTTCGCAGCTCTCGAGGAGGTCGGTGGGCAGCGGCGGCTCGTCGTGTACGAACCCCCTTTGCGTGCGAAGGACGGAATGTGGCCCAGCCGTTGGATAGACCGAACCACCTCCTTCGACGATGTGCCGGTAGGTGGACTAACGGTGGGTAACTTCTGGCCCGCCAGCTTCGACACGGACCACATCGTGGCGATTCGGGTGGTGGGTAGCCAGGTCTTCATGTACGTGTACGAGCCGCCACAGCACTTTGCGGTCCGCCAGTGGTCACAGAAGAGCGTCTCGACGGGCGTAAGCATCAGTGGTACCTTCCTGGGTGCAGCCGGCGGAAACCCGCGTGGGGCTACCAAGGATCAACTGCTGATAGCGACCGAGTACAACGGAAACGTGCGCATCGCTATGCTGAATCCTCCTACTAGCTCGATGGGTACTACCTGGAGCAAGATCGCCGAGTCGGACTTGCCCAACGTGCAGGGTAGCTTCATCGCGTTCGCATGTGGTGACTTCTGGGGCGAGAAGAAGGACTACATCGCTCTTGCCACGGTAGTTGGAGGCCAGACTCGCATCGCCTTCTACCGATACACCGTGGCAGGGAACCGCTTCGAATTCGTAGTGGACGACCGGGCGGGCGATCTGCCCAACTTGGTACCAGGGGGCTTGTGCGCCGCAGACTACCAGAAGGATGGGTTCGACGTGTTGACGCTGGTGCCTCCATTCGGCGGGTACCAGCTCCGTGTCGCGCCTGCCAAGCCGGGTGGAAAGTATGATCCAGGTCCGCAGTATGATGGCAAGGCGCTGTCAGGACAGTGGATGCCAGGCAATGGGGGCTACGCCAGCAAGAAGGTGATGACAGGGTTCTTCGGTGCGGAAGCGGGGAACAGGTTGGCCTTCGGCGCTGGGCGGCTCTTCGGGTATATCAACACCGACCTGAACTCGCGCTACAGCATATCGAACACAGCGGACGCCCAGATATCCTTTGCCAAACGCAGCCCACGCAAGGACGAGCGTCCCCCCTATGGCTGGCCTGCCTACGGCGAGACTGTCAGTTACGAGATCAACTTGCAGAACACCGGTGCGAGCACCATCCCGGGTGGAAGTGTTCGGCTCAAGGTGTGGGTGGATCGCGACTACCGGAACGCCGACACGGACCCCGTCACCTGTGATACGCCGGATTACGACTTCCTCATCGGTGAAGACATCCCCGCGTACGATGCTAACAGCCCGAGCTACGTGTCGCGCATCGTGACCCTCAGCTGGCCATACCAACTCATCTTGGCCGGTCCTCGTGCTACGTGGCGAAAGATAAACCTGGACGACGTGGGGGAACGGTGGATAATCGCCGTGTTGGAGTGGGCAGACGATGCTAATCAGCGGAACAACCGATACGAGTTCGCCATCCACGGCCTGACATTCCACCCCATCTTCCGAAGCCAGGCCTCGCTTGCGGATAGACAGCCCACGGTGCTGGGGGATCCACCCAGCAAGGAGTACCTTAGTCGCAAGCTAGCGGACGCCGTGCAGTGTATGTGGGAGCGATCCGCCACTCGTGACGGCCAAGATGTCCTGCAGCGGCTCTGGTTCGACAGTTACGAAATCGGATGGCCTTCCGACGCCGCGGATCCTAACCAGGCCTGGCAGATCGTGCAAGCCAAGTACGAGGGCTGGCGGGAGCTAGATGGCTGGTGGGGACACTACCAGGGTTGGGAGCGGTTCAACTGGGGCGACGGTGGTGCCGAACTGCACGAGACGGGTCACCTCTTTCACCCTCTCGGTGACCTGTATCAGTATTACGCACACCCAGTCTTTACTTCCGCTTCCCAAATGGCGGATGGGACACCTGTACAGGTCGCATCGTGGTGTTGGGCTGCTGATAGTTATGGACCCGGGCAGACGAAGATCTCCTGGCCTGCCTGCGAGATGATGAGGCGCTTCCTGGTGGGAGCTCGCAATAATAGTATCTCTGGATGGGAGTCGTTGGCCCCGGACCGCACGTGGGTGCGAGTGCTCGACTGCGATGGCAGACCGGTGCAGGGGGCCGAGGTGAGCCTCTACACGTATGGTGCAAAGACCCCCCTCGCTAGTGGCACTACCGGGTCTGATGGAAGATGGGAGATCACATCCCTGTTCGGCAGTTCTACGACCGACGCTTTCGGAAGAAGGCATTACACACAGAACCAATCGCTGATACACAGTCTCGCACAGGTGTTCACGGTCCGTATAGGTCAACACTACCTAGATGCCACGATCTGGGGCATAGAGGACACGGCATCTCACAGCCGTCATACCTACATGGGTCATTCGATGGTGAACGAGACTGGGTGGACATGGGACTTCCACACGAACTATCGTGCAACCGCGGCTCCTCCTGATTTCACCGTCACCGCTGCCGTCGAAGGGCGCAAGGTGAGTCTCGAGGTATCGGGACCGCCCAACGCGACGTACCGCGTGTACCGCCGTTGGCAGCCGACGTTCGTTAGGTACGCCATCGGGGATTTCGCCGCCGACGGCAATACAGTGCGTGTCGTACAGGATATGGCGGAGGCCGACTCCTTCGACGCTAATCGATACCGCGCGATGTACGAAGTGACTCGCATCGTAGGTACTGCCCCCGCGACTCCTGGCGGCGTTCAAGACGCCGTGGAAACTCTTCCTCGCAGCGTCTTCGTAACCGGCTTGTCCAACGCGTGCGGCATCAGCGATGACGGACAGGGCAGAATGCTGGTCGCCTCCAACGCTGGAATCGCTAACCCCTTCTGCCAGCTTTTCGATGGGACGACACCCTACCGCGAGCTCTTCTATCACTTCCGCTTCGGCCACACGGCACAGAAGGTCGTGGCGTCGAAGCTTACGGCGGGCAAGTATTACGCAACGCTGCAGTTCGCTGACATGACACCCGAGTACCGCTTCGACCTCGTCACGGCTCCCACGTCGGCCCCCTACGGCTATGACGTTCGCAACGACATACCGTCCTATCAGGCGAGCTCCTTCAGTAAGACCCCACCATATTGGATACAAAACTCTCAGGCAGCGACTCGCTATCTGCCCGGAGACTTGGTTATTGGTACCGCCACGTCTTCCAGAGTCAACGCGGTATCGGGAAACCGCATCTACACCGATGCGTTGGTGTTCAATCAGTCGGACACGAATCCGTGGTTCTCGGGCAGTCGCCTTGCCGGCTATACAGGTACCGACTCGGCTCGGCGGGAGCTCCAGTCTGCCAGAGGACTTGCAGTGTTCTTGCGCTCCGGCGCAGAGTACGTTGCCATCGCAGACACAGGGAACCGCAGGTTGGTCGTGTGGGATGCGAACACGAAGTACGTGACACACTATCAGTTCGAGGACGCCGGTGCCAAACCCGCGGCGGTCGCGGCGCATCCGCTGACTCAGGGCAAAGTATACGTTGTGGATCGCGGCATGAACCGTCTGTACCGCTTCTCCTTCGACGGGTCCTCGCTGTCTGTGGACTCTGGCTTCCCAGTGTCGGTGGTGGCAGGCGATTGGTCGGGTGGTAAGGAGGTGGGCCTTGCGACAGCCAGTGCAGACGGCTCGACCGTGCTGTTGGCAGTGACAAATGCATCTTCAAAGGTAGTAAGGGAGTACAATGAGCAGGGAACCGTGCTCGCCACGTACAACGTCCCCACCGGCAACTACATGGGCAACGCAACGCTCGACGCACCTAGCGACGTGGCCTACGTTACGAGAGAAGGGCGACTCGGCCTCTACGCTGTGGATGGACTGGATCGGGTAGTACTGCTGGTGGAACGCCCCGGTATAGGTGCCCCTGGTCGAGTTAGTACTTCTCCCGCCGCCATATCCGAATTGGCCGTGTCCAGACCGGTACGATTGTTAGTACTAGATGCACGGGGGGAGGAAGACACCTTCGGCCAGGACCTCGTGGATGGCTACACGCAGTGCCTTTTCGAAGCCAGCCATGGTAGGGTCGAATACCGGGTCGTCGAGTACGCTCTCGTGCGTGGGAGTAGCCTGCACCAGCTTCTCCGGCACGCCGAGGTAGCAGTCCGAGTGAACGCAGGCAACGTGGACGAAGTACTCGTTCTGGTCTCGAACGACTCTCTAAAACCCGGCGCATTCATGTTCGGCGAAGAGGCGATCGAGCTCGATGCTAGTGGTATCTCCAAGCCTCCCTACCGACGGACGTTCGTAGTGACGGTGGCGGATGTTCGGGAAGGGCTAGGCGGGCTCCTGGCGACCTACTGTCGAAGGGCAGAAAAGTTGCTGACCCACGCATTTGGTGGCTGGAACGGGTATCCGCCACGACACGATTGGGACCGGTTCACGTTACACGAAGCCATCGCACCCGGTGAAGCGGCGTGCGGCACACTGTCGCACCCGCCTGGTGACACCACGGTGCTGAGCTCATCCGACGACTGGCTGCACAACTGGCCCAACCTGCGCGGTACCCGTAGGGCGCTGAACCCCGAGGAATGGGGCTCCGGCGAGACGGTCGCTCACGCCAAGTGGTGGCTCAGCCACCTTCCACACGCTGCCGGCCGAGATGCCGCGGGGAAACCCCTCGACTGGTGGTGGCACATCGTCCTTCAATCCCCCGTCGCGCCATCGTCCACGCGGCAGCCCGGGCTTTCGCCGTCTCGGCAATAGGTTGCCCGACCATCCCCGGCAGGGATCACACCTTCCCCGGCGAACACCATCCGCATGGAACAGCCCGACCAGAAAGCCGACAAGAACGAAAAGAAGGAAGAACGCTATCCGCTGACCACCGACCAACCGCCGGTCGTTACCTCCCACAAGCTGCAGATCGGCCAGAAGACGCTAGCGTACGAAGCACACACCGGCATGCTGCCCATCAACGGGCCGACCGGTGAGACCGAGGCGGGAGTCTTCTTCATGGCGTACTTCAAGAAGGGCGCGGACCGCGCGAAACGACCCCTCATGTTCTCGTTCAACGGCGGGCCGGGTTCGGCCTCGCTCTGGCTGCACCTGGGTGCCGTCGGGCCGAAGCGCGTGCGGTTGCAGGACGACGGGAACCTACCGCCACCGCCCTACAAACTGGTGGACAACCCGGAAACCTGGCTGGAGGACACGGACCTGTGTTTCATAGACCCCGTCGGCACAGGTTATAGCCGTCCCGCCACCAAGGAGCTCGGCGAGAAGTTCTGGGGACTGAAAGGTGACATCGAGTCGGTGGGAGAGTTCATTCGGCTGTTCCTAACACGCTTCGAGCGTTGGACGTCCCCGCTCTTCTTGGTAGGCGAAAGCTATGGCACGACTCGCGCTGCCGGCCTCGCCGGGCACCTGATTGAGAAAGGTATCGCCTTCAACGGTATCATCCTCGTCTCGTCCATTCTCAACTTTCTAACAGCCCGATTCGTCAAGGGCAACGACCTGCCGTACGTGCTCTTCCTGCCTACATACACCGCTACCGCGTGGTATCACAAGAAGCTGCCGAAGGACCTAATGAAGGACCTTCACAAGACGCTGGCCGAGGTGGAACAATGGGCGGGCACCGAATACACCCTCGCACTCGCAAAAGGTGACAGGTTGTCAGTCAGGGAGAGAGACGAGGTGGTATCGCGTCTCTCGCGGTACACCGGGCTGGAGCCCAGGTTCATCCGTAACTGTGATCTTCGTGTGAACATCCACCATTTCTGCAAGGAGCTGCTCCGCGACGAGGGACGCACGGTCGGACGGCTCGACAGCCGCATCAAGGGTATGGACGCTAGCGGAGTAACCGAAAGGCCGGAGCACGACCCTAGCATGGCAGCGATTCGTCCCCCCTACACTTCCATGATCAACGACTACATCCGCGGCACCCTCGGCTACAAGACCGACGTTCCTTATTACGTGCCTTATTACGTGTTAGGCGAAGGTATCGAGAAACCGTGGGACTGGGGCTCGGCGGGCGAGGGCCCTCCGGATACCAGCGAAGCACTCCGATCGGCGTTCGCGAAAAACCCCTATATGCGTCTCATGGTGGCATCGGGCTACTACGACCTCGCCACACCCTACTACGCGACGAAGTACACGCTGGCGCACATGGGGCTCGATAGATCGCTGCGGGATCGTATCAACACATCCGAGTATGAGGCTGGGCACATGATGTACATCCACGGCGTCTCGCTGAAGAAGCTGAAGAAG
This sequence comes from Fimbriimonadia bacterium, assembly GCA_039961735.1. NCBI lineage: Bacteria > Bacillati > Armatimonadota > Fimbriimonadia > Fimbriimonadia bacterium. The sequence continues at coordinate 28,092 of JABRVX010000004.1, read as the reverse complement.
GACGTCGCCGCGTTCATCAGTTCCGCTCTCGAGTAGGTGCGATAGCAGTGTTGCCCCCGCCGCCGGATCGATAGGCAGGGCTTCTGAGACTGCGCGAGCCTGCTCGCTTTGAATGCATCGCGGTCGGTCGCTGTCAAAGGCACAAGCAGGTTCGCGCAGTCCGGAAACCAGCGGAGCATTGCCGAACGCGAGGGAAGTTTTCATTCTTTTGAAAGCATCCGGGTTGTTGTCATACGCCCCCGTTCCTTACCCGCCGAGTTTGGGCATGGGGGATGCGAACCGGCAACAGTGCGGGTTACATGCCGTGGCGCGTACGACGGCGCGAAGTGTCGCGTAGAATGGAAGCGTGCCGAAGGTGAAGGAGTGCCGCATCGCCGCTCCTTTCGCCCTGGAGGAACTGGTGGCGGCAGCAAACGGCCTGCTACGCACACGCCCCGACATCCTGGTCGGCAGGCGCGCTAGGCGGGTATTCTTCCGCCCCCGACCGGCGCTCCGAAGTACGCCCGCTACAGTTACGAGCATCTTTTGCGCCTGCTCCTGGCTCAGGGGCTGCGGTTGGTGGCGATCCGGGCGAGCGTAGAGGACCTCGCCCGGGGCGGCCAGGCACGCCTTGAGGAACCACAGGAGATTGTCGACGGCGGTCCGCCGAATGACGATTGTAGCGCGAATGCCGGCGAATCTCGCAGTCGAGGAGCCATCCTTGCGCCGTTGAGCGCAACTCCTCACGTGATAGGGGTGCCGGCGAACCGACAGAACGAAGCTCTGTTTTTCCATTTGCCTTCCAACAGGCCCCTCGGAATTGACCGAGACCTACAACGAAGTCCTGTTTTCGACCCTGAAGGCTCAATGGAAAGTGAGACTGGAGCCCATGACGAGAATCGGACTCGTGACCTCTTCTTTACCAAAGAAGTGCTCTACCACTGAGCTACATGGGCTTCTGGTGGCGCGACTAGGATTCGAACCTAGGTAGGGTACTCCCGACAGATTTACAGTCTGTTGCCATTGACCGCTCGGCCATCGCGCCATGAGAGACGGGGAATCAAATACCATAGTGGGAGCCGAATCGTCAAGAGAAACCTGATTGCAAGAGACGGCCGTCTCTACACTACGCGAGAGCCTAAGACGCTCAGGCCTGAGGCTTCTCGGCGTGCCGTCTGCGGCGGGGCTGGGCCGAGCGGAGTAGGACGCCACATTCGGCCAGATCGGCAGCCAGCCTCTCCGCGCTCCAGCCCTCCCGCAGCGCTTCGAGCACCATCTCGAGGAGCGTCGCCTCCACCCGCCCACTCTCGGTGACGGCCTCGAACCGAGCCGTGCAAGGCACGTTCCCGAGATACACCCCGAAGGTGACCGCCTGGGCGATGTCTACCAGCGGGTCCGGCAGCGCCTCGTCTGGCACGGGCCAGTCCCCGTGCAGAGCGTGAGTTCGGGGGCGGGAGGACTCCATCAGCTCGCGAATCAGATTGGCCGCGGCCGGCCGCTCGGAGCCCCAGTGGCTTACTGCCAGCGACACTTCCTCCGGCCAGCGCCCTTCAAAGCCGACTAGCCCACCAACCAAGAACGGATGGAAACACTCGGTCGGAATGCCCTCCGCGAGCCAAAAGCGAAGCAACTTCAGGCCACGTCGGCACTGAATGGAGGGTGGAATCCGCGAAGGGGGAGGTTGCCATTCCATCTCTCGCTCGATCTCGGCGATCTCGCGGGCAAAGCGAACCAGCAGCTTAGCATGGCGCGAAGGACCGACCTCGGCGCGCGCCTGCTGCCACTGCTCGGACCACCAGGGCGGACGGTGGAACCGCAGCGTGAAGTCCAGCAGACTGGTGATGACGCCGACCAGATTGTCCAGCGCTTCAGAGCGCGCAGCGACCAGGAATCGAGAAGGGCCCAAGGTGTCTCCCAGTTCGCCCATTGCGCCCACCTTCTCCTGCTTCGGGCGGTGGCACCGAGGTTTCCATGCCCCAATACGACATGTATAGCGTCCATGGGTGACAGCGCGCCACCCGTCGGGGGGTGGGCCGCGTACTACGGCGGGCGGAACCAATTGCATCTGGACCTGCACGCCGCTTGGCAACGCCGCAACGTGCGGCAGTAGCAATTACGTTCAACTTTCAAGCGCGAGTCGGGATGTGGCGCCGCGCGGTTCCCGCCCTTCCTCGAACGGTCGTAGGCATCGCGGACGGGCGTCGGAGCCATCGTGGAACACGAACCACCCGGGATAGCCACCGCGATGACCTCATGCGCCCTCCGCGGATCTCTGCTCGCTCCGCGTGGAAGCCCTTGCCGGCACCGTGCTGTAGCTCGTGTAGCTGCGCATCACCAGGGCACTGCTCTGATTGCCACGCAAGGTTCGCAAAGGGCTCGCCAGGATCGCAGCCTCCGGCGCCAATCTGCCCTGGGCCGGCAACTGGGATTGGGTCAAAGGGACTGCCGAGGTCGCCGAACATGGAATATTTGGCCATAATAGCAAAAAGACAAAAATGTAGGAGCACACCTGACCATGCTCGACGACACCACGCGGGCCGCCCTCGAGGCCAAAGCCGCAGTTATCAAGGCCCTCGCACACCCGACTCGTCTCTTCATCGCCATGGAGCTTGCCAAGGGAGAACGGTGCGTGTGTGAGCTTACGGACCTGGTCGGTGACGACGTGTCCACGGTGTCACGTCATCTGTCGGTCATGAGGGCAGCGGGTGTCGTCGCCGACCGCCGCGTCGGCACGAAGGTGATCTGCTCGCTGCGCGTGCCTTGCCTACAGGGATTCCTGGATTGCGTCGACAGAGTGTTGGAGGCGACCGCCAGGCAACGATATGAGCTGGCGATGGCGACACGCTCCGCACACAGCGATTGATACCACACAACTAACAAGTACCTACTGGGGGACGGGATGTACGATTGGCGGAAAGAGTGGCGAGTTCTTCTTCTCATGCTCTTCGTCTTCCTCGCCTTTTTCTATCTGCCGATCGAGTGGCTCCGGGAATCGCACCGCGTCAAGAACGCCCTGTGGGAAGCGCTCTATCTAGCGAGGTGGTATGCGCAGGAGCACGTCCTGCTCTGTCTCGTGCCCGCCTTCTTCATCGCCGGCGCGATGGCCGTGTTCGTCAGCCAGGCATCGGTCATGCGCTACCTTGGTGCCGGCGCAAACAAGCTGTTGTCGTATGGCGTGGCGTCGGTGTCTGGTACGGTGCTAGCAGTGTGCTCGTGCACGGTGCTCCCACTGTTTGCAGGCATCTATCGGATGGGGGCGGGATTGGGACCGGCCACGGCATTTCTGTACTCCGGTCCGGCCATCAACGTCCTCGCTATCATCCTGACTGCGCGAATCCTAGGACTGCAACTAGGGGTCGCACGCGCCGTTGGGGCAGTGGTGTTCAGCATCGTGATCGGTGTGTGCATGCATCTCCTGTTCCGCAACGACGAGATGGCAAAGGCATCTGCGGCCGCCAACACAGTCCAGCCCGAAGCACCACGTCCGCTTTGGCAGAACGCGCTGTTCTTCGCATCCATGATCGCGCTTCTGGTCTTCGCCAACTGGGCCAAGCCGGAGCAAGGTGTGGGTATATGGTCGGCCATCTATGGCGTGAAGTGGTGGCTGACCTCGCTCAGCGCAATCGCGCTCGGGTTCATCATGACAGCCTGGATGGGTGTGAAAGCCTGGAAGCTCGCGTGTGTTGCGCTACCGGTTGCGATACTGGTAGTCGTGGTGCCCGGTGCCCCCATGATCTCCTTCGCCGCAGGTGTGGTCGGGCTTTCGCTCGTACTAGCCACGGATTCGGGCGAGGGGAAGGAGTGGTTCGGCTCGTCCTACGGCTTCGCAAAACAGATCATGCCGCTGCTATTGGGTGGTGTGTTGATCGCCGGAGCGCTGCTCGGGCGGCCCGGGAGCGAGGGCTTGATCCCCTCCGAGTGGGTAACAGCGGCGGTGGGCGGCAACTCCCTGTGGGCCAACCTGTTTGCGTCGGTGGCGGGTGCATTCATGTACTTCGCCACGCTGACCGAGGTGCCGATCGTACAAGGACTGGTAGGAAGCGGTATGGGCAAAGGACCTGCGCTGGCGCTCCTGCTCGCAGGACCCGCCCTGTCGCTCCCCAATATGCTCGTGATACGTAGCGTGATGGGTACACGCAAGACCCTCGCGTTCATCTTACTGGTAGTAATACTAGCAACACTCTCCGGTATCGTGTTCGGAGCGTTCTTCGGAGAGACGACGTCATCGTGACGACTGGATTGAGAACGATAGGAGGCGGACTATGAAGCTTCAGATACTAGGAACCGGATGCCCGAAGTGCAAGCTGCTGGCAGAACACGCGGAGACGGCTGCAAAGGAGCTGGGCTTGCCGTACGAGATCGAGAAGATTACTGACATTGGGCAGATTATCCAGCTCGGAGTAATGATGACTCCTGGGCTGGCGGTGGATGGCAAGGTGGTGTCTTCCGGAAAGGTGCTCTCAGCGGAGGCAATCAAGCAACTTCTGCAGGAGGGATCGTAACCGTGGGTGGTTGCGGATGTGGGGGCACTGGCCTACCGATGGTCTTCGCATGCTCTGGCGCGTCGGACGTCGGTGCAATCACGGACCAAGTGGCTCGCAAGTTGTCGCGTCGTCGCCTGGCAACGATGAGCTGTATCGCAGCGATCGGTGGCAGGGTCGAGGATATGGTCGAAAAGGCCCGTGCGGCCACTTCCATTGTCGCGATTGATGGGTGCGACCATGAATGTGCGCGTCGCACATTGGAGAGTGTCGGCGCTGCGGGCATGATGCACTTCGCCCTCCAGGAGATGGGTATGGAGAAGGGCAACACGCCGGTATCCACCGAGAATGTAGACAGAGTGTACGATTCGATTGTCCAGATACTGAAAGGAGTCTTCTGATGCTCTCCGCTAGCTTAGTGAAGTGGGGTCTTCTCCTGTTCGTCGGAGCCAGCCTGGCCTATCTCGGGCTGGGAGGGGGCAACCCGCAGAGCACCCAGAGTACGTCGAGTCCCGGACCCACACAGCAAACGGAGATCCGAGCTCCCGATCTGATGCTTTACTACTTCCACCGCACGCAGCGCTGCCCGACCTGCCTCAAGATCGAGGACCTGACTGGCCAGATCGTCCAAGAGGTGTATGCCAAGGAACTCGAGAGTGGGCGCCTGGTGTATCAGGTCATCAACGTGGATGATCCCGGCAACGACTCGTTCATAAGGGAGTATGAACTCATATCGAGCAGCCTCATTGCAGCCCGGTTCGTCAAGGGCAAGCGCGCAGAGTGGAAGTCTCTAGACGATGTGTGGCTACTGACATCGGATCCCGCGAAGTTCCGCGATTATTTGACCAGAAAGATCGACGTGATGCTGGCTGCCGCCAAGAAGTAATGACGGAAGCGATCCTGGCGACGGGTACGGCATTCTGGCTGGGCCTATTGACTGCCGTAAGTCCCTGTCCCTTGGCCACGAACATCGCGGCACTCTCGTTCGTGTCGCGGAAGGCGAGCGGCACGATGGCGGCGCTTGCTACGGGGGGGCTGTACACACTCGGACGCACTCTCGCCTACACGGTGCTAGGGGTATTGCTCGTGTCCGGCTTGCTCTCTGCTCCACACTTGTCCAATCTGCTGCAGAAGCACATGAATCAACTGCTGGGTCCCCTGCTGATCCTGGTGGGAATGATACTGCTCGGCATACTATCACCGAAGACACCTGCCGTTTCGGTAAGCGAAGGACTCGGTCGTCGGACAGAGCAGATGGGATTTGCTGGAGCGTTGTTCTTGGGAGTGTTGTTCGCGCTCTCCTTTTGTCCCGCCTCTGCTGCACTGTTTTTCGGAAGTCTGCTGCCAGTGGCAGTGCATGCGAAGTCGAAGGTGTTGGTCCCTGCGGTGTACGGCGTGGCGACCGGCCTGCCGGTACTCGTGTGCGCACTGCTACTCGCGATGGGAGTCCAAGCCGTCTCTCGAGCCCACCGCGCCATCACACGCTTCGAGTCGGTGGCGAGAAGGCTGACGGGGGCAGTTTTCGTGCTCGTGGGAATCTACTACTGCCTGGTGCACATTTGGCGGATCATCTGACCAAGAACGAGGCGAGCGCAAGCAGTAGCAGGGCCGTGGGCAAGATGCATCCCGTGCGATAGGACATACCGGTTCCCGGTGCACCGACCGATACCTGTTTCTTACCCCTCGGGTTGATACTGAACCTGAGCCCGCGGCGACCGACGCTAAAGCCGACGCCGCCCTTACTGAGATTGGCCCACAAGCCCTTGCCGAGGCGAATTCGACGCTGAAACCGAAAGCCCATCGGGTGTTACCTCCCCACACACTATATCACAGGTTCGTTCAGCGCACGTGACAACTGCCCAAGCCACGCTTCGCCAAGTACTGCTGATGGTAATCCTCGGCGCGATAGAATTCCTGTGCTGGCTCGATCTGCGTCACGATGGGCCTGCCGAACCGGCCGGAGGCCTCCTGCGATTGCAGCGACGCCCTGGCCTCTTGCTCCTGCTCAGGCGAATGGAAGAAGATAGCCGATCGGTATTGCGAGCCGATGTCAGGGCCTTGGCGGTTAGGTGTGGTCGGATCGTGGATGCCCCAGAACAGGTCCAGCAGCTCCGAGTACGACACCACGGACGGGTCGAACGTGACGCGAACCGCCTCGGCGTGGCCCGTGCGACCGGAGCACACCTCGTGATAGGTCGGGTTCGCGACAGTACCGCCGGTGTAGCCCACCTCGGTGTCCAGCACTCCCTGCACTCGCCGGAACGCCTCCTCGACCCCCCAGAAACAACCGGCAGCGAACGTCGCGACTTGGCTTCTCATCTCTGTCTCACCCCCTGATAGGGGTATAGCGGTGCCGCGCCAAAATGGTTCCCAACGCGCTAGTCTACATCTCCCGGCGCCGCATCCGGGCTCCGGCGCAGTTCCGTAAGACCGCAGTCGCGGCTGCAGGCGTAGTGACCGGCGAGACGCCGGAACTCCGTCCGGAGGCGAACTGGTCCGTCGCTTAGCGCGAGAGCCGCTCCAACAGCTCTCGCCGCGTCTGCCGAAAGACCGTGACGTCAATCTCATACCGGTCGAAGGCCAGGATGTGCCTTCCTGCGAGGCGATTCGCCGCCTCCGGATCGCGCTCCGCTAGCATACATAGCAGCTCGTAGTCCGCAATGCCGTCGCGCATCGTCTCCCAACGGATTGAGTCGACGGGTCCGTCCTTGCCGGGATACACGATCCACGCATCTCCCGCCGGCAGGTACCCATGGCTGTCGAACGGCCCGGTCAAATGCTCGTAGGGATTGGCCTCGCCCCAATGGTTGTATCCCCAGTGCAAGTACCCAGTGATCCCATAGCGGTAGTTGATCCAGTGCAGCAGTCGGGTCTTGATCAAGGGGTGTTCGATGAAGCGGTTCGCATACTCACCCATCGGATAGATGCACGTATAATGCCACACCTCCTCACCCTCGGCCTGACGCTGCTGGTAGTGCTCGAAGTCTTGGTGCAGGTAATTGAGCTGCGGGACCCACACGTCCACCGAACCAACGAGGTCTTTCGTGTGACACGCCTCGACGATCGGCACTCCCGGCGCATACTTCCTAACCAGAGCAGCGAGGGCTCTGTAGCTGCCGATGTTGGAGGCGATCGGCTCGTCCGCCAGGTGTTGCATATAAATGTCCAGCCACCCATTGGCCTGCAGGTTCTCTAACAGGGCAGGGAAGAACTGCGCGTAGAATGCGTCTGCCTCGGGGCTATCAGCGGGCAGGTTCGCCATGCGCACCGCGCCATCCACCACGGTCGGAACCTGCGCCAGGAACTGCGACTCCCAGTCTCCCTCGCGCCCCCCGATGTGACCACCCTCGATCCTTCCAATGACCCCCGCTCTGACGAAAGTGTGCACCCAGCGATTGAAGCGCGAGAAGTCCATGCTCCATCCGCCGCCTTCCTTCGGGCGGAAATCCGTCAGCGCCAGCACAGGGACGATGGCCACGTTCTGGCGATGCTCTGCCATGTTGAGTGCATATCTCGCGAGCAGTGCCCAATACTGTGGGGTGTCTACCTCGGCGCTTATCTGCATGTGTCGTGAGTTGTTCCAGAACCAGTTCGTAACCCAAAGACGCGACTTGCCAACTGCGACATCATAGACCCGGAGGCGTAGCTCATGCTTGCCGCTTACGGCTCTTCCGTTGCACTGCCCCGAAAGAGTCAGGCTCGCTACGTACTCACCGGCCTTTGCATCCATCGAGACAGGTAAGCTGATCCACACGGCGTAGGTCGTACCGGCCTCGATATCGGGTGCAGCTTCGAGCAGTGGGTCGGGGTATAGGCATGGGGGAACCCGAAGCCTGTCTGCCGGCGGTGCCGGGAGACCCCGGTCCACCGGCACATAGCCGACGAAGCGCACACGCGCACCCGCCAGGTGCGCATCACCGCCGCGGAGCGCGAAAGCGCTGACGTCAGCATCGAGGGCCTCTGCCGGCAGGTCACAGCGCAGCGCAATCTGCCACGTGGCCGTCTCTCCCTTTGCCACCTCGCAGGTGAGGGCTGGCTGCACATCGGGTCGGCTGTCAGGGAACACTTTGACCAACGGGTCCACTTGCCACGTCTGCACCTTGATCACCTCCGGGGGCTTGCAGCTGCCGCTCTTGGCTGGCGCCACCACCTGCGCGCCAGCACTGGTTACGAGCGAGACACCTATCGCTAGTCCTACCAAGCCTCTCATGTTCTCCCACTTTCTCTCGATCCGTGACGCTGTCTCCAGGCCCGTCATGCCGTCTCCATATCCGTCATGCTGAGCCCGTCGAAGCATGTTCTGGGTAGTCGCATGCCGCTGTGTTCAGGTACTACGCCCGCGGCGAGCGCAGTCATGCTTCGACGGGCTCCAGCGTGACGGACCTCTAGCTCTGGACCGGTGCATGTCAACTAACTGCACTACCCGCGTGTGCGCCCTAGAACCGCACCTGCGGTGCCTCGCGCTGCTCGGGCGTGGCATCCAACTCGAAGTACTCCTCCTTGCCGAAGCCGAACATCTGCGCGAGCAGCACGGTCGGAAACGTCTGGCGCGCGTTCTCGTACAACATAACGCTGTCGTTATAGATCTGGCGCGCGTAGCCGATCTTGCTCTCCGTGTCGCTCAGCTCGTCCTGCAACTGCAGAAAGTTCTGATTCGCCTTCAGCTCGGGATAAGCTTCCGCGACGGCGAACACGGAGCGCAGCGCCTGTGTCAACATGTTCTCCGTCTGCGATTTCTCGCTGACCGTGCTCGCCGACATGGCCTTCGCGCGATACTCGCTCACCTTCTCGAACGCCTCTTTCTCGTGCGCAGCATAGCCCTTCACCGTCTCCACCAGATTGGGGATCAGGTCGTGACGTCGCTTCAGTTGCACGTCAATCTGCGCCATCGAGTTGTGGCAGCGGTTGCGCTGCGTGACCAAGCGGTTGTATGAGCCGATGAGCCAACCCGCTACAACCAGCACTGCCAGAATCAGGATCACTAACACCCAAACCATGTTCCTGCTATCTCCTTCCTTCTGTCCGAAGCCCGACCGACCAGGCTAACCCGCACTACTACTACCGCCACCGCCACCGCCTCCGCCGCCTCCGCTGAACCCCCCTCCTGACGACGTGCTGCTCGATAGAGCTTTCGCCATGCTGTTGAAGTTCGACATGGACGAGGATAGTTTGTTCAGCGATGCGAGGTTCATGGAACCCGGCACACCGCTTCTACTATGGAACCACACGGCGGCAGGCAGGTCTTGGTGGTACTCCTTTGCTACCATCTTGAGGTTGTCGAGCAATTTGTCCGCCACACCTAGGGCGGTGGCGTACACGAGATACAACTCCCAAAGCGGCAAGTATTCTGGCCCTGCGCTCTTTAGGGCAGTGAAATCGGTCATCATCCTCTTAAACGCTTGCCACCGGCGATACTCGAGTGCCGCCTCAGGAGTGCGTCTGCCAATAGACGCTTGCGCTATGATGACGCACAACAGGACGGCACCAGCCCCGGCGAACCAGCCGAATGGCGGGGTGGTAAACAAGAGTGGCACGGCCACTAGCACGCTCGTTACCGAGAGCAGCGTCTTCCACCGGGCGCTAACCTGGTCGTCAAGCTGAAAGAAGTTGTTCTCGAACCACATTCGCAGCTCCGGTCCCCAACTTTCGATGAAGATGAGGAACCGGCTCTTCTGCCCCACCATCTCCTTGCCCCACTTCTCGATCATGTCGCTGGTTACCGCATCGCCCGAGCCGGCTTCCACGAATGCGACACGAAGGACATCCACCTCGAATGGCTGGAGCGGACGTTCCTTGCGCTTCAGGTCCACGGGCCGCCCCGCAAGCAGCGCTCTCCCTTTGTCGGTCAACGAGTACACCAGGTCCGTACCCTTGAAGAGACCCAGGCCCAGAAACCCCGAGTCTTCGACCTCTCGGATCTCCAGATAGCCCAGCCTCGCCGCTTCGAGGAGCGTAGCAGCAAACGCGTTGCCCATCGCCGACTTGTCGTAGCCCACTTGGGGCAAGATCGCGGGCACCACGGCAGGCGGAATCTCGCGCGGGGGCTCGCGCTCATAGACGGCGTCGTAGGCGATCCTCGGCTCGCGGCCATGCTCCCGATACGCCCACGCCAGCGCACCCATCTGAGCCACGAACAGCAGCCCTGCGAGCACCCAGAGGCCTTTGTCTAACCTCTCCTTGAGCCGCATCGCAGCGTAGTCCTTGCTCACCTGCTCGAAGTTCCGGCGCTCATCTTCGAGCAGCGACTCGTACGTCTGGCCGGACGACACCTCGGCGTTCACGAAGATGGCCGGGTCGAGTAACACACGCAACTCTACGAAGCTGGCCTCGGGTATGTCCGACTGCTCGACGTCGGCTTGACTGAAATCGTCGGCGAAGGTGAGTCTGCCGGGGGCGGCGAGGCTGTGGACAAACACCTTGAACAACGTTGGGCTCGGCTTGGGCGGCACGATCCGTATGCGCACCGTCTCGATGGGTGCATGCTTATCTTCGATGGCCTTCCAGTAGAAGTGAGCGGCGTCAGGGTAACGCTGGACCGCACCCGTGATGCGGTAGCGTAACTCGAAGCGCTTGACCTCGTCCTCCGCCTTGTAGCTCCATTTCAACACCTGCTCCCCGCCTGCAGAGAACTGCTCTGAGGGAAGCTCTGCACCGGTATCTGCGTCCTTCACCCCGAGGTACTCGATGCCGTAAGAGCCGTACTGCCCGGTCGTTTTCAGTCGTAAGTCGGCCCACGAAAAGGAACCACTGAAGCGGTACGTGCGAATGTCGGTGACCTCGGCGTCCCCGTTCGGCAGCAAGCGAAAGGTCTGCTCGATGAGCGGGTGATCGTATGACTTGGCGAGCGCGAGCGCGGATGTGCCAAGCAGCAGCACCGCACACACGGCGCGGTACAAGCGGCTTCGCCTGTCGCTCCACTGCCTTGTTGCTTTCACGGCAAGGACCTCCCTCTACCTGCTTCCATCGTCGGAGTTCACTGTCCGCTCTATCAGACCTGCCAAAATCTGCTCCTTAGGGGAGTACGCTGGTGTTCCGGCTGCGTTGCGAAGGGCCTATTGGCGAAAGGAACCGGCGGACCTCGCGGCGAAATGTGCGTACGAAAGGACCGGTCTCGAATGGAAACCCACGACCAAGCCCCTTGCGCTACGAAACTCCCCGCACTGCCCGGCGACGAGGTTCGTCAGATCATGTGGCGATTCGCCGATCGGTTCGACCTGCAGATGCTCGTGCAGTCCGCACGTGGTGTGGCGCGGGGACCGGTCGCGCGCGTCGTGGCCGAAGGCGGACGCAACACTCACGAGTGGACGGACGCCAAGCACTCGCTGCTTGCGGAGTTCGACGCTGCCGGTATCACCACGGCATTCATGGACCCCGAGCACGGCGGCTACATCGAAGGGCCTAAGAACCTCGCGCTCGCCCTCATCGCTTTCGAACTGGCATGGGTGGATGCCGGCGCAGCAACCTGCAGCCTGGCGGGCAACTTAGCGCTCTCACCCATCCACGAGCGTGGCACTCCCGAACAGCGCGCGCTATACCTATCGCGCTGCGTTCCGCCGCAGCCCGGGGAGGACCGGGAGCAGTGGCGTGGTGCCTTCGCGCTTACGGAGCCGCTGCCCTACGTGGGTGTGGACACCAATGTCCTTTCAGGGGCGGCGCGCGTCGCCGAGTGGCCGGACGGCGGCGAGCCGATCCTGCAGATAGACAAGCGCGGTCGCTTCATCACCAATATGGCGTTCGCCAACTTCGTGACGGCCGCAGTAACTTCGACGGACGAGCGACTCAAAGGCAGCTTCGTCGTGATCCTGCACGAAGACGACCCCGGCACGTTCGATCGTGGCGTGCCGACCCGGAAACTGGTGCACCAGCTCTCGTCCACACGCGATCCGGCGCTCAGTCTTCGAGTTCCGGCTTCGCGAATCGTCGGCGGCTACACCCTGCAGAATGGGGTAATCGTGCCCAACTTCACCCACTCCGAGATCATCGAGGCGGTGTTCCGCCGTACACGCGTTACGGTCGGCCTGATGACCTCGGCAAAGCTGCTCTCGGCGATCGAGCCGGTGATCCGATACCAACGCGGTCGATTCCGTGGGGGAACCGCTGCGGCACCGGGAACACCGCGTTACGAGCAAGGTCTGCAGCAGAACGAAGACGCCCTGCACCGCCTGGTGGATGTGTGGGCCACAGGCGAGGCCAGCGCGTCGCTCGGGTTCGCCGCGGCACGGCTCTTCGATGAGTTCGACCCACTGGAGAAGGAGAAGGACCGCATCTTCAAAGAGAAGGGCATCGAGGGAGGGCGCGCTCAGCTTCGCGAGTTCCAGAAGTTGACGCCGGACGCGATTGACTTCTTGCGCATGGATGCCCTCCCGCCCGCACGGCGCGGTGCCAGACATGCCGAACTGAAGGCCGACCCGTTGGTTCAGTATGTCGTTCTGGACTCGCTCGCACAGGTGCTGTGCCCCGCGTGCAAGCTGTGGAACACCGGGCATGGCACGAACATGATGCGTGAGGCCGTGAGTCTGATGGGCGGTTACGGCATCACCGAAGACTGCCCCGGCTTCCTCGGGCACAAGTGGATGGATGCGCAGCTCGAAGCCACCTACGAGGGGCCAGAGGCTGTCCAGCGCCGCCAGCTCTCGGTCACGATGGTGAACGAGGTTTTCCTGGAGCAGGTCCGACTGTGGATCAGGGAACTTAGAGGTGTCGCCGGGAGGCGACCAGGCACCGGAGCGTGCACACTCGCTTCGGCCTTCGACTTGTGGCTTTTCACCCTGCGACACCTGCGCGAGGCGAAAGATGCCGATGGCGAGGCGCTCTTCCACAGCCGAAGGCAAGGGGTCGCCTTCCCGATGGCGGACGCCCTGTGCTGGCTGCTCGCGGCCAAGTGCCTCATCTCGGATGTGCTGGCGCTGGAAGAGCAGGGGGCCTCGGCGATGCCTCAGGATGCACTCGATGCGTACGTGCAGTTCTTCACCGACCTAGTGCACGTACAGGCTGCGCGTGCCGCCGGAGAGGTAGGACGCATCTGCTCCGAACTCGTCTACGGCTACAACCGGCATCCAGCCTGGGACGGCCAGTCGGAGTCGTGCTATTCGCCTCCCGACGTGATCACGCTGGAGAGCCTGATACCCGGCATGGGGGCGAGTGCCCTGGTGGAGGGCGACACGATTGACGAATCTGGTTCGCACGCCGACAAGGCCGGACCGTGTGTGCGATTCACCGGATTCGAGACCTTCACCCGATTGAGAGCGCGTCTGGACGGGTGCCTGACCGGCGCTCGCCTTGCCAAGGACCGTGCGGCGGAGGCACTGACCCACGTTATGATCCCCGAAGCGCTGGATTACCCGCAGTGACCTCCGGCTTCATTCTGCGAAGGCGCGCTATCCCTTCGGCCCAGTACTTACAGCACGGGTGCGAGAGTGACTGAAGAGGTGCTGGAGAGCGGGGCGGCCAGCTCCAGGCAAACCATCGAGGCGGACATCGCCTGCGTCGGCTTCGGGCCAGCTATGGGAGGCTTCCTGACGGTTTTAAGCCGCGCGCTTTCGGAGGAACCCTCTCTACAGAGCAACGTACTGCCTGGTATGCCGTTCCAGGTGATCTGCTTCGAAAGGGCCGACGACCTAGGCTTCGGCGTTTCAGGGGTCGTCACACGCGCGCGGGGGATTCGAGAGGTCTGGCCGGGCCTCGAACCCGCTTCGATCCCTATGGCCCATCCGGTCTGGCACGAAAAGTTGGTGTACCTACACGACCCGATTGGGGCGAGTAGGCGTTCGGCGGGTACCAAGTTGCTCGATCTTCTGACCCGCCCGCTAAGAAAACGATGTGCCGTAGAGTTGCCCTGGACCCCGCCGTTCTTGCACAAACACGGTGGTCTCATTCTCTCCATCGGTCAGTTCAACCAGTGGGTCGCGGCCCAGATCATGGCTATGGGCACGATCCAAATCTGGCCCTCCAGCCCGGTGGCGGAAGCGTTGCAAGAGGGCGAGCGGATCGTAGGGATACGCCTAGCGGACCAAGGGACGGAGCAAGACGGCACCTCGTACCTGCCCGGCATGGAGGTGCGTGCTGCCCTCACCGTGGTGGGCGATGGTCCCGTGGGTGCGGTAGGGCGCCAGCTCACGCGGCGGTTCCCTCGCGAGGACGACGAGAAGGCCGAACACTGGGCAGTGGGCATGAAGTTCGTAGTGGACTTGCCCGAGGACACAACACTCGAGCCTGGTACGGTACTGCACACCTTCGGCTACCCCGAGCCCGAGATCTTCGGCTTCCTGTATGTCCATCCCGAGAACATCGCCTCGCTCGGAATCTTCGTCCCATCGTTCTTCGACAGCCCTGTGCGCACCGCGTATAGGTATCTCCAACACTGGATGCGACACCCCTACCTGTGGCGACATCTGCAGGGCGCGACGCTTCGCTCTTGGGGAGCGAAGTCGCTGAACGAATCCGGCCTCGCCGCGCAGCCTGCCGTCGTCGGCGACGGCTTCGCACGGATCGGCGAAGGTTCCGGTAGCACCAATGCGCTCACGGGGTCGGGTGTGGACGAAGCTTGGACCACCGGGTCGCAGCTTGCGGAAGCAGTGGTATCTCTTCTTCGCGAAGGCAAGCCCCTATCGCGAGAGAACTTGGAGAAGACGTACCTCGCCAAGCGGCACGGAAGTTGGGTCGAGAGGGAAGGCCGCGTCGCTCGTCGTGCGCGCGACGGCTTCACCAGCGGCTTCCTAAGAGGGCTGATCGGTATGGGCCTGGCCGGCTTTACGGCAGGGCGGTTGGCCTGGCCCGCCAAGAAGCACACGAGCCCCAAGAGCCTCGAAGAATACTACCGTGGCCGGCTCACAGCCGCGCAGATCGAGGAAGCCAGACAACAGGCCGCAGCTGCCGGCCTGCCGCTCCACGACCTGCTGATGCGTCTTGCCGGGTGGCCGGAGATCGAGTACGACGGCAAGTTGTTGGTATCGCATCAGGACGCGCTGCTGCTGGGCGGAAAGGTTCAGGGGGCTCCCGGTTACGCCGACCATGTCGCCTTCCTTTACCCCAACCTCTGCGAGCAGTGTGGCGTGCAGCTCTGCGTGGAAATCTGTTCGGGCCAGGCACTCACCCCAGGCGAGAACGGGGTACCTGCCTTCGACCGTGAGAAGTGCGTGCACTGTGGTGCTTGCGTCTGGAGCTGTCCTCAGCGGCTTCCGGATGGGACGCGCGGAAACATCCAGCTGCGTGCCGCAGCAGGAGGGCTTCACTCTGCAGAGAACTAGCCGAGAGCAGGCTGGCAGTGCGCCTAGGAGTTTGGCCCGATGAGCGTAGGCTATCACATCGTCGTTTGCGGCAGCTTGGTTCCCGATCCACTGCAGACCCTAGAACCCGTCGAAACCCCTAGCGGCCCGGGACTAAGGAACGAGGCCATGCTTCCCGCTGTGCTCGACCCGTGGGCGGCGCACGCCCTCTACGAAGCTGCGAATCTGGCTAAAGACACCCCCGACAGCCGGGTTTGGTTGGTGAGCCTGGGGCCGAAGGCCAAGCTGCAGCAACTCATGATGTCGGTTGCGCAGAAGGCGCCGTTCGATCTTGTGGCGCTTGACGGGTCGGCGGGCGGCTTCACCGACGCACACGAAACGGCCAACGCACTCGCGGATGCCATCCAGCAGATAGAGGGACTGGACCACACCCGACTACTGCTCTTCGGCGGGTGGGCCTCGGCCTCTCGCGATGCGGGGGTGACGTTGCACATGGTGGGCGAGCGCCTCGGTATTCATGACCAGTTCGCGGGAGTGGACCAGCTGAACCCGCTGCCGGACGGCTCATTCACGGTGAAAGAGCGCATTGAAGGCGGGCAGTACCAAGTCTCGCGCTGCGCGGGGCCGCCCGCACTGCTCGCTTGGGCCACCGGCAACCTACCGGAACCACCTAACAACCCACAGGTGGGCATGGCGAACATGCGCGGCGTCATGCCCGCGCTGCAGCGTTCAAAGCCAGTTGCCATCACCGTCGGCGACGTTGCGTTCGGCAAGGTTGAGTCCCCAAAGCAGCGAAGGGATACGCGGGTGGTGAAGGACGTCCCACCAGAAGACATCGCACGGGAACTGGCAGAGTGGGTGCGTGGGTAGCCTCCCCACGTCTGTTGGCGTTATGTCACTGAGTCACTTGGAGATGTACTGAAATGTCCATTCTGTACCTCGCTCTGGTCGAAAACAGCGGACTGCTGACGAGAAGCGCCCTCGAAGGGCTGAGCGCTGCGCTTTCGCTGTCTACCGAGGTCGGCTCGCCTCTTAACGTCGGTCTGCTCGGAGGGCGTACGGAGTCGGCTGCTCAGCAGATAGGTGGTTGCGGCGCCATCCGCTTTCTAGCGGTCGAGGCCCCCGCATTCACACAGCCGCGTTACGCCTCGGATGCAGCCGCCGCCGAAGCCCTGATACGAGCCGCGGGTGCTCACATCGTACTCGCCCATGCCTCCTCGCGATGGGCTAGGGCACTCCCCGGAGCCACCGTCCGTGTCGGTGGACGCATGGACACCCGCATCAGCGCTCTTACGGTGGCTGATAGCAAGCCGATGGCGCAGCGCTGGTTCTACCGTCAACGCATCGTCGCCGAGTTCACACGAAGCGAGCGGCCGTGGATTATGCTGCTCGAAGCCGGCATCGCCCCCGCATGGCAAGGCCCCCCCGCCACGGTTCAGATGGAGCGCGTGGAGGTGCCCACCGACCCTGCATGGGACCGCACCCAGGTGCAGGGCACCGAAGCAGCGAGTCTCGGCGAGCAGACTATTCGCCCAGACGCCGATCTGCTCTTCGTCGCGGGCGCAGGCTGGACGAAGAAGCAAGCCGACGGGCAGGTGCATGCGACGGAGGCCGAGGAACTAATCAGGATCTTCTTGCAGAGGAGTGGGGCATCGCTCGGAAGCAGCAAATCTCTGGTGGACCAGACCGGCGAGGGCGGCCAGGTGCTGTCTCTGCTCACGCACCTCAACCAAGTCGGCCAGACTGGCTCGTCCCCGAGGCACCCGAAGGGGCTCGCGACCTGCTGCCACGGAGAAGAGCCGCACGTGGTGGGCTGGCGCTTCATCACCGAACGGCGAGCCGTCAATCTCGACCCGAACTGCGGATGGGCTCAGGGCAAGGCGGACGTGCTGTACGTCGCCGACGCCTTCGAGGTGATGCGCAAGCTGAACGAGCTGCTCGCGAGCCGCTAGGCGGTGGACCTCCCGCATCTTCTAACCGACCCGCCGCCCGACTGCCGGCCGTGGACGCGCTGGTGGTGGTTCGGCGCGGACATCACGCCAGAGCAAATCGAGCGAGAGTTGTCGTTCATGGCAGAGCACGGGTATGGAGGCGCCGAGATTGCATTCGTATACGCTTGGCCTGGCGCCGACCCCGGGCCCAAGCCGCTGTCTCCCGAGTGGACGGAACTGCTGAAGCACGCCGCGCGGACGGCCCAACGGCTGGGCCTCGGATTGGACATCACCTGCGGCAGCGGCTGGCCGTTCGGTGGACCGCACATCTCGGAACATCTGACCGCATGGACAGTGCATGTGGCCGATTGCGAAGAGACAATCGGGTTGGACCAGCGCTTGGTAGCGACAGTTGCGGCACCCATTCTGAAGCAGGGTTCGCCTCCGATTGCAGACGCGGGAATGGTCATGCGGGTGGATGGTGATGCCCCGGCCGGCTGGGTCATCGCGCGAGTGTTCGCACGCCACTCCGGGCAGCAAGTGAAACGGGCTGCACCAGGACAGGAGGGGCCGGTGCTGGACCACTTCTGCAAGGCCGCTCTGGAGGCACATTTGGCAGCGTGGGGCCCGCCGCTGCTGGAGGTCGCTGGCGCAGCCCCCGTGCGTGCGCTGTTCTGCGACAGTTGGGAGGTGGAAGGTCCGTACTGGACGCCTGCCTTGCCACAGCAGTTCCAGAAGCGGAGGGGGTATGACATCGTCCCTCTCATGCCCTTCATTCTCGGCTTCTGGCAGGCGCCATTCCCGGGCGCCATCTCTCAAGTCCTCCACGACTACGGGCAGACGCTGCACGAGATGGCGATGGAAAACTTCTATCTGCCCTTCGCGGAGTGGTGCCGAGCACATGGCTTTCTCGCTCGCGTGCAGACCCACGGCTCTCCTACCGAGCCGCTGGAGTCCTACGGAACGGTGGACATCCCAGAAACCGAGACCATGCTGCTGCCCTTTGCAAACGCTCGGCTCGCTGCATCCGCCGCACGCCTGTGGGATCGTAAGGTAGTTACCAGCGAGACCTTCACCTGCCCCTACGGATGGCCGGATCGTCGCATGTTCGCCGAGCGGCCAGACGACCTGAAGCTAACAGCCGACCAGCAGTTCGCGCATGGCGTGCAACAGGTCGTCCACCACGGATTCGCATCGTCGCCGCACTCAGACGCCGGGCCCGGCAGGCACTTCTACGCCACTACCCACCTGAATCATACACTACCATGGGCACGCGGACTGCGCGAGTTCAACCGTTACCTAGCACGAATATCCTGCCTGATGGGTTGTGGGGTCCCGGTGCCGGATGTGGCCGTGTACCTGCCTATTCACGATGTGTGGCGACGAGCGTCCCAGAGCTCGGTGGAAGAGATGTTCTCTTGGGATGACAGGCGAAGTGCACTGCACATGCCACAGGCCCTTGCAGGTTACTGCTATGACTGGGTGAACGATGCTGCGGTACGTGCCATGGTCGCACACGAGGGCAGGGTACGCTTGCGGGAGATCGAGTATCCGGCCCTCGTACTACCCACACTCGAGTACCTACCATCCGCGACGGCTGATGCTATCCACCGATTCGCCGCTGCCGGTGTGCCGGCCTACGCGGATAAACCTGTTCCCGAGTCGCTTAGCACCCTGGTGCTACCCATCGATCGGCTGAACTTACCACCAGCCGTCCAGGTCTCTCCCGGACCCGCCGCGTACCAGCACAGGCGGCTCGCAGGCGGAGACATCTTTTTCATCGGCCCACGCGTAAGTGGTCCCACCTATCCCATGCCCTATCGCTTCGCCCGCTCTCTCTCCGATAAGCAAGAGGTCGTGCTGACCTTCCCGCGTCACACAGCCATGCAAACCGCCTCCCTTTGGAGCGAAGCGGAAAGCCAGTCCTTGCGAAGCGGAAGAGGAGGCTTGGGAAGGGTGTCAGACTCCGTTCCTCCTCATCTAACACGCATTGATGCATGGACCGGCAGATTCGAGCGAGTGGCTCCCCAGGTGGACAACGGAAACCTAGTAGTACATCTCGGCTTGCCGGCCGCGGAACCTATCATCCTGTTGCTATCCGACTACTCAGTCGAGGCTGATGACCCCTACCCACCACTGGTGGAGTGTCGCGTGCCTGGCTCGTTCGTCCTCACACTTCCCGATGGCACTTGTCGCCGGATGGACCACCTCGAGGATTGGAGAGCGATCGCCGGCCTGAGGGACTTCTCTGGCACCCTCGAGTATCGGCTCGATCTCCACTTCGACGTGCTTCCGCCATCACCTATTTTCCTCGACTTGGGCGAAGTGGAGATCATGGCAGAACTCACACTGAACGACGTGCCGCAAGGTCTCACTCTGTGCCGACCACATCGCTTCCGTCTCGACCCGCATCTGCGCATCGGCAGCAATCGTGTCACCGTGAAAGTCACCAACCTCGCGTTCAACTCTGTGCAAGCACGGCGAAACTCGCTCGGGGCCCCGATTCCGCTACCCGGCCTAACAGCAGAAGAATGGGATGAATTGCTCCGTGCCGGTATGTTGGACGAGCCGAATGAGCGTTTGCCGTCGGGCCTGTTGGGCCCCGTTCGCCTACTACACGCAAGAAGCTAATGTGCTAACACGTCGGGGGCGGTGGCGGACCGCCGGATGTCGGGTAAACGTAGATCGTGCCGTAGTCCTTTCCTTGCGTCGGCACCGCAATAGGCGCCTTACAGGTTCCTGGCCCGAAATTGATGTCGTACACGCCCGTACCGTACCTCCAGTTGAGGTAGTAACCGCTTGGGACCGACTCGAGAAACATGTGCGTGGCAGTAGTGGGGATGACCGCGCTCCACTTGCCGTCCTGCCCGCTCGTGGCTCGCCCGACCTCGAGCTCAGCAGCGTTCCAGAAAACCACGACGACGCCCCGCACTGCGGTGCCCGCACCCTCCTCACGGACTACTCCCCTGACATTCACCTTGGGTGCCACGATGGTAATCAACGCGGGCGTGGCATCCATTCCAGCATACTTAGCAGCGATGGATGCTTGTCCGTCGCTGGACGGAGTTAGTACACCGTCACCGTCCAACGAGCCCATCTGGGGCGGGCTGCAAGTCCAGCTTCCAGGGTCCGGTGCGACGTACACCCTGCCCGAGCCATCGTCGGCTGTCAGATAGAACCGTGGCCTAGCGCTAACCGAGATTGCGGAAGTCTCGATTCCCTCGGCAGGTTGCACTCGCAAGTCCGAGAGAGCGCCTGGCGTCACGACCGACACATCTACGCTCGCTGTCTGAGTGGCGTAGGTAGCAACTACCGTTCCACTAGCAGCCATGTCCGACGTTTGCAGCGCACCATCGGCCCCGATCGTGCCAATTCCCCCCGAAGCCTCCCACGTCGGAGAGATCTCCACTCGAGCCCCATTGGTGTATACGGCCGTAGCGCCGAGCACGAACCGCGTACCAGCTTGCAACCGGGAGCCGGAAGGGATGCTGACCAGGATCTCTCGGATGGAAGTTCCGCCACCCCCACCACCTCCTCCGCAACCGGCGGAAAGGGCCATCGCGGCGCATACGCCACCAAGAGTCACACTTCGCATCCGTGACAGCGATAGGTGTCGGAACATCGTCTCTCCTTAGTACTCACAGCCGGGGGGTGGCGGTGGCGGGTCGTTCGTCGAGAACAGATAAACAAAACCGTAGTTGCGACCCTCGGTGGGTGTCGCGATCGGCGCCCCGCAAGTGGCAGGCTTCCCCACCCAGTAGTTTACTCCCTGATATCGGAAGATGTCGAAGTAGGCGAACGATACCGTCGGCACGTACAGCATCGTCGAGCTGGTCGGGATCTTGCCCTGGAACGTACCATCGGTGCCTGTGGTCAAGCGAGCCGACTCGGTGCGGTCAGCATACAAGAAAGCAATCGTCACATTCGGTATCCCTGCCAGCGTCCTGGCATTGCGGACGCTGCCGGTGACTCGCACGGTCTGCACCACGCGAATCGCCAGCGGCGTCGCAGCGGTACCACCCACCGATGCACTAACACTACCAACACCCAACGACCCCGCAGCGAACAGCCCCGTGTTGGCGTTGATGGTGCCTACGCCTCCGCTCACCGACCACGTTCCGGCATCAGCTCCCACGTAGATGCGTTCGCCGCCACCACTCACTGCGGTGAGATAGAACGGTACCTCAGCGCCGAGTGCGATCGCGCCGGCCACCACTCCGTCTGGCGCCTCCACCCTGGCATCCGACAACGTTCCCGGGGCTACCACGTTCACGGCTATACTAGCGGTCGCGGTCTGGAAGGTAGCGTGGATGGTACCGAACGCAGCCTGACCTGCTGCGATGAAGACTCCCTGCGAGTCCACGTCTCCGACGCCCCCGGCACTCACCCAACTCGGAGTCACCCGCACTACGGCTCCGTTGCTGTACACAGCATCGGCCACGATGGCGAGGCGTGAACCCGTGGCCACGCTGATCGGACTCTGAAGGCTCAATACGAGGCCCGTTAGTGTCGGGCCGGTACCACCGCCGCTGCCACCTCCGCATCCCGTAGCGAAGAGGACGGCCAGCAGGCCGATGGTCAGTGCCATCCATCGAATGATCTTCACCAGCATCCTTCCTTCCCTGTGTCTACACGTCGGACGTTTCGCAGGCGCTTCCGCTACGGCTCCAACGGCACAACCAGCACCGAGCTGGGTCTCGAGCAGTACTTACGCGCCACGGACAACAGCTCCTCTGCGGTGACCTGCTCGACGGCCTTAGGGAACCCGACATCCATCTCGTATCCGCATCCTACCATCTCCCACCAGCCAAGCCAGAAGGCTCGGTCGCGTAGCCGCTGGTGGCCCTGAACGAACGGTGCAGGCATAGCTCTAGGCGGATCGGCGAGCTGGTAGTCCACGAGCAGTCGTCGCTTTACCGAAGCGAGCTCGGCAGCGCCCAGACCGTCCTTGGCCAAGGAGGTAAGCGCGTCTTTCGCAAGCTCGCGTGTCTTGGTGAGAACCACTTCGGGACGGTGCGTGGTCGGGTCAACCTCGAACGGGGAGAACTGCACCGTGGCGAACAGCAGGCTACCCGAAACGGTTGGGACCAGGCCCGTTCCAACTTGATACGCCGCTCCACTGCCTCTCATCGTCCGTGCCAGCACCGAAGTTTCTCCTTTTCCCAGAGCCGCGGCCACCAGGGCGAAAGCAGGGAAGTCTTTGGACGCTGGCGGAGGTCCCACGAAGCCGGCAGCCAGGTAGGCCGAGGTCGTGCTCGCGGTCCGCACTAGCTCGAATGGTTCCTCGGGGGGCAGGATATCCGGCGCAGGCGAAGGTTCGGGGCCGGAAGCAGTCCAGCCGCCGAGCGTCTGCCGGGCAACACGCAAAGCCTCTTCTCCTGGAACTTCCCCGGCAATCACTAACGTGAGCAGGTTGGGCCGAAAGAACCGTGCGTAGTAGTCGCGGCAGTCCTGAATCGTCACCGCGTCTACCTGCTCCAGCGTCGGCCGTGTGCCGAAAGGGTGCCCTCCGAAGGCCTCGAGCAGCAACTTGTTCACCGCCTCGGCAGCAGGGCCGATCGGGGCGGTTATGCTGGTCTTCACCTCGTTCTTGGCAGCCTCCACCTCGTCCGCGGTCAGCTCTCCATGCTTGGCTGCACCGCCGAGGAGGAATAGAGCGTTTTCCAGCCACTTCCCGGTGGTGTACACCTCGTAGCGCAGGTGATCCCTCTCTATGAACAGTTTCACGCCCCCACCTACCGCAGCCGAGATGTGCTGCAGCTCGGAGGGAGAGAGCAGTGCATGGCGACGATAGGCCGCCTGCGCGGTGACCCACCGCGTTCCCGGCTTGTCCTGGTCCGTATCCTCGCCAGCCTTCAGAAAGGCCATCGCGATGACCCACGGCGCGCCAGGCTCCGGCGACGTGATAAGCTTGGCCCCGTTCGGCAGCACGGTGCGCACGGGCTGCGCGACTGCGACGGCAACCGCGAGTGCGAAGACAACGAGCGTCCCCCACCGCATCATCGCCCACCACCCTTCGGGGGATGCCACTGGACACGGATCTCTTTGGCCGGATCGAACACCTCGGCGCCCACCCGACGGGCATCTCCAACCGAGAGAGTGTTCAGTGCGGCAAGGTAGCGCTCGGCGATGCCTTCCCCGCCGACAATCAGCCAGTATCCCAGAGCGTGCGCCCGTCCAGCATTGGTCTCGGTGGCGTACAGCTCCTGCGCCCGCACCCGGTTTCGCGCGGCAATGAACTCGGTTTCGGTGAACGAGCCGGAACGAAGACGCCCGATCTCCTCGGCGAGCTTGGCGGTTGCGTCCTTGGCCCGTTCCTCGTCACAAAACAGCGAAGCTACGACCAATCCCGGGTGCGACAACGTCTGGTATTGCGCCTGGAAGGCGAGGGCGTAATCCTTTAGCGGTCCGGTAGCGGCGCGCTCCTGTAGCAGAGCTACAAGGACGTCTAGCGCCGCGGAGTCTTCGATACGCGACGCAGGGATCGCAGGGTACGCGAAAGCCGCCGCGGCCTTGGTGTAGGGGCCCACCTCGTCCACCACCTTGGCTCCTGGGGGGGGAGGGGCTTCGAACGGCTCTCCCGCTGCTCTTCGCAGCCCGCCGAACCACACCTCCACCTGCTTGGCCGCCTCGCCCGGATCCACGTCACCAACGATAGCGACCACCGTGTTGCCGGTCGTGTACCATCTCTTGTGGAATTCGCGCACGTCTTCCAGGGTGCGTCGCCGCACATCCTCCAGCGAACCCGCCGCTCCACGTCCGTACCCGGAGGAAGGGTAAGCGAGGACGTGCACGTGCTCGGACAGAAACAGAAGCGGGTTGTCGCGTCGCCCGATCAGCTCTTGCAACACCACGCGCTGATGCCGGCGAAACACTTCTTCCGTGGGTGCCAAGTTCACCACAGCGTCGGCGAGCAGTCCCAAAACCTCGAGCCAATCCGCCTTGAGGCAGGAAGTGAAGTAGCGGACGATCTCCGATTGTGTGTTGGCCTCTAGGCTGTAGCCGAGTTCCCCCGCGCGTTTGTCAATCGCATCGCCGGGATGACTCGGGGTTCCGGCAAAGGCCAGGTGTTCCAGGAGGTGTGCACAGCCTGCTTGCGAGGCCGTCTCCCGCGCCGAGCCTGCGCGCACCATGACTTCGATGGCCACAGTTGGGGTCGAGGCATTGCGCTCCACGACGAGCATTACGCCCGATGGCAGCTTGCTGACAACGGCTTTCGGTGTGGAGGACTGGCTTGCAGCAGACGGAAAGAGCGCGAGGGTCAGAAGGAGCGGCAGCATGGTCGGCAGATTCTACCTTCGACTGCGGCTGACCCGACAAAGCATCGCGGCCCGTCCGTCTCGGACGGGCCGCAGTGCGCGTGAAGCGGAATAGGAGGACTACTGCACTGACATGATGCGCCCGGTGGCAGGGTCTATCGAAACTTCGGTTGCTCCGTCCGGCGCGACGTTAACCTTACGCTCCATATCGATCGCCGCTCGGACCGCTCCCCGGATGACGAACCGTCCGTCCTCGAACACGCCCCCGGGCCCTTCGGCTCGGCTGCGACCGATAGGCACAACGCTCATCAATCTGCCTGTCGTCGGGTTGAAGAACAACTGCACTGCATCCGAAGTGGCGGGATAGATGCCGCCTGTTCCGATGATGCGAGTGGGCGACATCAGCCTTCCGTTGTCCTGCAACATGCTCGTAATGGTAGTGCCGGTGACCTGCGCTCCCACCAACCCCGCATCGTTCCCGAGGAACAAGGGGTCTATGTACAGGGCCGAGCGCTGGCTACCGTCAATTGAAATCACGTCGCCGACGACCGAGCCTGCCAGACTACAAATGAACCCGCCGACAGAAGTCCCGAACACGGGATTGCTTCCCATGTCACTGCCCGCCGCCCCCACGAACACGCGTCGGGGCATCGCCGAGCCCGACACCGAGGGCGCCATCTCGAACGTCGGCTCGTTCGTAAGTCGAACCGGAGTCCCCGTGCCGTCGCGGTTGGCAACGAAAATGTCGAGGTTGTTTCCCAAATCGACGGTGTACACGATCTTCTGCCCGTCCGGCGAGAAGTCGGGCTGAGAGCGCACGGGAAGGCCGGTCAGAACGGGTGTTACCCCTGTCCCATCCGGCTTGATGGTGTAGACCCAGCCGGATGCGCTCACGAACGCGATCACCTGGCCGTCGGGCGACCAGCGCGGATCCACCTCGGAACCTCCGCCGCTCGTCACTTGGTTGATGCTCCCGGTGGTCAGGTCCATGCGGAAGATGTGGCGGCGTCCGTCGGCGCGTGTGCTCACCCAGCACAGGTGCGAGCCGGTTGGCGAGATTTGGGGCTGCTCATCCACGGCGGAGTGCTCGGTCAGCCTACGTTGATTGAGTCCGTCGGGACCCATCATCAGCACTTCGCTGTTGCCGAAGCGGTTGCTCACGAACGCGACCATGCTGCCGTCGCGCGACACGTGCGGCTGCGTCTCAGAAGCAGCGGTGAACGTGAGCTGCCGTTCCCCGGTGCCGTCCGTATTGATTACCCATATCTGCGGCGTGCCGGTGCGATCCGATTCGAAGAACACCTTGGTACCGTCTGCGGTGATACTGGGGTTTCGATCGGCTGCCGGGTGAGATGTGAGCTGTCTCACGTTCGTGCCGTCATAGTCCATGACGTAGATGTCGTAGTTGCCCGCCCGGCTCGAAGCGTACGCGATCTTCGAGTTGCGGAACAGGGTCGGTGTAGGCGTGAAGGCCAACGAGGTCACGTCTCCTCCAGCGGCTGAGATGAACACCGCCGGGCCCGTGGACGGAATGGGGAAGACCTGAACGCCCCGTCCTCTACCAGAGAAGCCGTTGTCGAAGTCCTGGCTCCAGTCGTCCCCACCGGTCAGCCCCCCGCCCGCTCCGCAGCCAGAGAACAGGGTCGCCATGGCCGAAGCGCCGATCCCGAGGCACAGTCGTCGCACACATGTGGTCATCAGCCGTCTCCTGATCGCGATACTTCCGCTGTTTCCGTTATTCCATAATCGGAGCCCGGGAACCCAAGGCTTTCGCTGTGGACTGCCGTGGCACAGGCGAATGCGACACAATGCGAGGTTGTGAGCGACGATCTGGTATTCGTACCTGTCGAAGTGAGCCTCAAGCCGGGAGCGCGATTGCCTGCGTATGCGACCAGCGGATGCGCCGGGATGGACTTGCACGCATACTGTGACGAGCCGGTAACACTCGCACCGGGTGAGCGGGCACGCATCTCGACGGGCGTACGCATCGCCCTCCCGGAAGGGTATGAGGCTCAAGTGCGACCTCGGAGCGGCCTCGCCGACAAGCACGGCATCGGCCTGGTGAACTCCCCAGGTACCGTGGACGCCGATTATCGCGGGGTCATCCAAGTGATCCTGATCAACTGGGGCGCGGAGCCATACACCGTGCAGCCGGGCGAGCGCATTGCGCAGATGGTAATCGCGCCAGTGTGCCGGGCAGATCTCAGAGTGGTGAGCGAGCTTCCCGAGACGGAACGCGGGAGCGGCGGCTTCGGTCATACCGGGAGAGAGGCATTATGAGGATCTGCGACAAGTGCATGGCCGAGGTGGGACCCGACAGAAAGCACTGCCCAGAGTGCGGCGCACCGCTCGATGACAGCTTCGAGGCCGTCGAAGGCGCAGACAGGGAGGTCTATCCGCTGCTCGCCCGGGCCAACCTGATGCGGATGCGAGGCGATGCGAAGCAGGCCGAGAAAGTCTGCCTGGAAATCCTACGCCGCTACCCGAACCACGCCACTGCCAATGCGCTCATGGGAGACATCCTGCTCGACCAAGGGAAAGAAGAGGACGCCCGGCAGTGGTTCCTTTCGACCCTGGAGATCGATCCGGCAAATTCGCAGGCCAAGGCCCGATTGCAGCACTTGGCGGAGCGACCTATTGTTGCACCAACGAGCGCGCCTGCTGAGGCCGGTGGACGCCTCGGGCCGTGGGTCTGGGGCCTGTTCCTATTGGTCGCCGCGACGGTTGCTGTTGCCGGTTTCATCGCAGGGCGCCGAATGGCAGAAGCCCCCCCCGAACCCGACCCCGATTTCGTGCAGCGACGCCTCGAGTACCAGGGTCCTCCCGTGGCACAGCAGACGGCTCGGGAGGTCGAGGTGTTGCGGCGCATCGGGGCGACGGCGGCGGCAGTCGCCTCACGAGTGGTCGGCCTCAGCTTCGACCCGCGTACGGCGGAGACCACGCTCACCCTTCGTGCCGAACCGCCCCTCACGCGGGCCTCGGTTGCCGCACTGGCTGTGCAGGCAGCCGTGGCAGTCTTCCAGTCGGACGGAGATACGGTGTCCGCTCGAGTCATCGTCCTCGGCCCCGTGAACGGTCAGACCGAAACGCTTTTGACCGCGGATGTCCGACGGAATGCCCTGCAGCTTCCGGCCAACCCGAATGAGGCCGATCTGATGACGGTGCTCGAGCGGCCGTGGCGGCACGCTCTGCACCGGAGGTGGAGGCTGAAGCGAGG